>NZ_WJSP02000400.1 GCF_009720255.1 Agromyces humi
GCGCCTCGATGGCCGGGATGGCGGCCCCGGCGCTGTCGACCACCGCGTCGACGACCTGCGCGCGCTGCGGCTCGGGAACGAACGGCTCGAGTTCCTCGTCGAGGTTGGTTCCGAGCAACGTGAACAGCACCGTGCCGAGGATCGCGATGCCGAGCGCCGAACCGAACTGGCGCGCGGTGCTCTGCGTGCCCGACGCCTGACCGCTCTGCGCGACGGGCACGTCGGCGAGCACGACGCCCGTGAGCTGGGCCGTCGCGAGGCCGACGCCGAAGCCGTACACGAACAGGCCGATGACGATCTGCCACCAGGGGGTGTCGACCGCGATGACGAACGCGATGACGACGAGGCCGGCGATCTCGAGCAGGATGCCGACGCGCACCGTCCACACGGGCGCGACCCGTTGCCCCAGGGTGCCGGCCACCCCGCTCGCCGCGAAGGCGCCGATGGCGAGCCCGAGCAGCACGTACCCGGTCTGGAGGGCGTCGTAGCCGAGCACGTTCTGCAGCCAGAGCGGCAGCGAGAGGATGATGCCGAACTCGCCGAGCGACACGATGAGCGCCGCGATGTTGCCGTTGCGGAACGACGGGATGCGGAACAGCCCGAACGGGAGCATCGGATCGCGGCCGCGACGCTGCCGTGCGACGCCCCACGCGACGAACGCGGCACCGCTCAGCACGGCGATGGCGAACAGGAACGGCGTCGGCGAGATGGGGAAGGTCCACTCCCAGTCGCCGAACAGGAGCGGGGACTCGGTCTCCCACCAGCCGTAGGTGCGGCCCTCGATGAGCGCGAAGACGAGGCTCGCCGAGGTGATCACCGAGAGCACGGCGCCGACGGGGTCGAGCCGCATGGGACGGGCGGCGCGCGACTCCGCGACGGTGAGGAGGGCGCCCACGATGGTGAGGATGCCGAGCGGCACGTTGATGCCGAACGCCCACCGCCAGGAGAAGTCGGTGGTGAGCCAGCCGCCCAGCAGCGGGCCGACCGCGGCCATGCCGCCGATCGTCGAGCCCCACACCGCGAAGGCGATGCCGCGCTCACGGCCGTGGAAGTTCGCGTTGATGATCGACAGCGACGTGGGCAGGATCATCGCGCCGCCGACGCCCTGCACGACCCGCGAGAGGATGAGCAGGTCGCCGGTCGGCGCGAGCGCGGCGGCGATGCTCGCGAGGCTGAAGATCGTGATGCCGATGACCATCATCCGGCGCCGGCCCACGCGGTCGGCGATGGTGCCGAAGGTGAGCAGCAGCGCGGCGAACACGATGGTGTAGCTCTCCTGCACCCATTGCACCTGCGTCGACGTGATGCCGAGGTCGTCGACGATCGACGGGATGGCGACGTTCACGATGGTCGAGTCGACGATGATCAGCGCGACGGCCAGGCTGATGACGACCAGGCCGATCCAACGGCGGGCTGCGGATGCCACGTGCGCTCCGATCTCGTACAGGTGACTCGCTCACCCTAGGCGGGTCCGGCGCCGGGCGTCATCCATCCGAAGTTCGTCGCCGCGCGCCCGACGAGCGCACGATCGGCAGGGCCGCCCGCAGTGCCAAGGTTAGGCTAGCCTCACCAAGAAAGTGCCGCTGATCTGCGAAAAAGTCGACTTCGGATGCTGCGGGCGACAGGTCGTCGGGATTACCATCGCGGGTATCGCACCGTCGCAACCGCCCTTGGAGGTCACCATGAGCATGACGCTCGACGAACTGCCCGCCGTTGCCGAGTGTTCGGTGACGGGCTGCTCCTACAACGACCATTCCCACTGCCACGCCGCCGCCGTGACGATCGCCGGCTCCGTCGGTGACGCCGAGTGCGCGACGTTCATCCCGCTCGGCACGAAGGGCGGACTCGACAAGGTGCTGTCGCACGTGGGCGCCTGCCAGCGGTCGGAGTGCGTGCACAATTCCTCGCTCGAGTGCACCGCGGCATCCGTTCGCGTCGGCCCCGGGGTCGACGACGCGGACTGCCTCACCTACGAGCCGGCCTGAGCCACGACGAACGCCCCGGTGTCCCGCGTCGAGCGGGAGCCGGGGCGTTCGCGTGGCTGCGTCGCCGGCCTAGGCTGCGGCGGCGAGCGCCGAACGCGCGTCGCGCACGCCCTTGAGCGCTGCGGCCCACGGCACCAGCTGGTCGAGCTGGGTCGCGAGCATGCCCTGGTGGTAGGCCGCCGGCGTGAACACGTGGTAGTTCTCGAAGTCGGTCATGAGCGAGAACGCGACCTGCTGGCGCACGTCGGCGACCTGCAGCTCGCCGAGGATGAGCCGCAGGTGCTCGGCGGCCCGCGTGCCGCCCGCGGCGCCGTAGCTGACGAGCCCGGCCGCCTTGTCGTTCCACTCGCCGTAGACGAAGTCGAGCGCGTTCTTCAGCGCGCCCGACGTGGAGTGGTTGTACTCGGGGGTCACGAAGATGTAGCCGTCGAAGGAGTCGACCTTCTCGGCCCACGCCTTGGTGTGGTCGTTCGCGTACTGCCCGAGGCTCGGCGGCATGGCCTCGTCGAGGTGCGGGAGCGAGAAGTCGGCGAGGTCGACGAGCTCGAACTCGGCGTCGGTACGCGCGGAGGCGTGCTCGAGCACCCAGTTCGCGACCTGGTCGCCGACGCGGCCCGGACGCGTGCTGCCGATGATGATGCCGATCTTGACAGTGGACATGGTGTGGTGCCTTCCCGATGAAGTAGTTGACGCGTCATCATAACCTTAATAGATGACACGTCAACCAATCTCGGCTAGGCTGGCGACATGTCCGAGGTGTCCGAGATCGATGCGACCGAGTGGCAGCTCTGGCACGACTTCGCCACCATGCACCGCGACCTCATGCGCGAACTCGACCGTCGCCTGCAGCGTGACGCGGGCATCTCGCAGGGCGACTACGGCGTGATGCTCACGCTGTTCCAGGCGCCCGACCGACGGCTTCGCCCGGGCGAGCTCGGCGAGGCGATCGCCTGGGAGAAGAGCCGGCTCTCCCATCAGCTCACCCGCATGGTCGCCCGAGGTCTCGTCGAGCGCGTCGAGTGCGACACCGACGGCCGCGGCTCCTGGGTCGTGCTCACCCGTGACGGCCGCCGCGCGCTGCTGGGTGCGATGCGCGACCACGCGTCGGCCATCCGCAGCCTCTTCCTCGACGTCCTCGGTCCCGACGAGAAGCGCATGATCGCCGACGTCGCCGCCCGGGTGGGTGAGCGGCTCGACGAGGAGCCGGCGCGCGCGGC
>NZ_WJSP02000401.1 GCF_009720255.1 Agromyces humi
GCCGTCGCTCGCCGGCTGAGCCAGGCGAGCGCGGCGCGGCGTCTGCCAGACTCGGTGGAGCGTCGCGCGCGGGGGCGCCGACGACACGAGGGGAGCACATGACGACCGAGCCCACGGCGGCCGCCACGATTCCGGGCGGCCGGATCCGCCCGCTGACAGAGAAGGACCGCTTCGGGCGGCTCATCGAGCGGCGCGACGGCGATGACTTCCCGTTCTACAACGGCGAGCCCGTCGAGCTCTCGGTGGGCAAGTGGATCCTCGTCTGGTCGTCGGTGGCCGTCGGATTCCTCGCGCTCATCTTCATCCCCCAGCCGAACACCGTCGTGGCGATCCTGCCGCGGGCGCTGTTCGTCATCATTCCGCTCGCGGTGCTCGCCCTCGTCGCCGGCCGGCACTGGACGGCGATCTTCCGCAGGGTGCGACTCGTCGACGTGGGCAACATGTTCTTCTTCGCCGCCCTGAACATCGTGCTCACGTTCGTCATCGGTGCACTCGTGGCCCTCGTGTTCCCCGTCGCGCCCAACACCGTCATCGCGGATGCCGGTTCGGCCGGGGCGGCCGAGACGGTCGCGCTGTACGTCGGCAGCGGCATCCAGCTCGTCGGCGAGGAGATCTTCGTCGTGCTGCCGTTCCTGGCCCTCATGTACTTCCTCTTCGCCAAGGCGGGCGTCTCGCGGAAGACGGCGATCGTCCTCGCCTGGATCATCTCGGCGCTGTGGTTCGGCGCGGCACACCTCCCGACCTACGACTGGAACTGGGCGCAGGCCTTCCTCATCATCGGCTCGGCGCGCATCGCGCTCACCCTCGCGTTCATCCGCACGAAGAACCTCTGGGTCGCGGCGGGCGCGCACATCATCAACGACTGGGTGTTCATCACCATCTCGGTCATCACGGCCGGCGCGGTCGCGGCGGGCTGACCCGCTCGCGTCGAAACCGACCCGAAACAGGCGGCTGCGAGACTCGTGAGGTGACCAGCACCATCGACATCCAGAACGGCGACCTCACCGACGAGCGGGTCCTCCGCCTGCTCGCCGACCACCTCGATGACATGTTCGCGACCTCGCCCGCCGAGAGCGTGCACGCCCTCGACGTGTCGGCGCTCGCGGCATCCGGTGTCACCTTCTGGACGATCGCCGACGGCGACGACGTGCTCGGCTGCGTCGCCCTCAAGGAACTCGACCCCGAGCACGGCGAGCTGAAGTCGATGCGAACGGATGCCGCGGCGCGCGGCCGCGGGCTCGGCGCCCGCCTGCTCGAGCACGTGCTCGCCGAGTCGCGACGGCGCGGATACCGCAGGCTCAGCCTCGAGACGGGGTCGCAGGACTTCTTCGCCCCCGCCCGCGCGCTCTACGCGAAGTACGGCTTCCGCGAGACGGGGCCGTTCGGCGACTACGCACTCGACCCGCACAGCGTCTTCATGACCCTCGAGCTCGCCTAGCCCCTCTCGACCCACTCAGCCGTCACTCGGTCGCAAGGCGATACGACGGCAGGCCACGGCGCCGGATCAGCCATTCGGCGATGAGCAGGTTCGGCAGCCACGCGAGGAAGGCCATCGCGACGTAGGCGTTCGCGAACGCCGTCCCGAAGTCGAATTCGCCGCTCGAGAACGGCACCTGCGCGAGGATGAGCGCGAACAGTCCGAGCCGCAGGGTCACGGCGGCGTACGTGAGGGCGAAGTTGCGGATCATCCAGGCCTGGTGGCTCGCGACATCGCCTCGCCGGATCGAGCGGTAGGCCCGCCACCCGGTGACCAGCCACAGCACGCCGAGTGCGCCGAACCCGAACAGGCCCGTCAGGCCGGCCTGGCTGATCGGGGCGATCGCGAGGCCACCCAGGGCCGCGATGCCGACGGCGGTGAGGTAGACCCGCCCAATCGAGCGGTGCACGAGCGGATGCCGCGTGCGCAGCCCGCGCCAGAACTGGAACGGGCCGACGACGAGGGCGATGCCGCCAGCCACGATGTGGGCGTAGAACGCAACGAGCACGAACCACGGCCGTCCGGCGTACGCCTCGGCGAGCCCGCCCGAATCGGACTGCGACAGCGTCTCGAGCGACGCGGTGAGGTAGGGCGTGACGGCGAAGGCCGCGATGCCGAGCGACGACAGCACGACCGCGAGCCATCCGGCCCTCGAGCGCCCGGTGATCGTGCGCGTGGCCGTCGACGGCGGCTGCTGGCTGGTGGGTGTCGTGGTCATGGCCGCACGCTATGACGGCCGCGGCGACGCCGAAATCGGGAGAACCCCCGTCCTCGACGGGGGTCGGCTCTATGCTGAGCGACGATGCCGCGCCACGATGCGGGCCGGCACGCTGCGGCACGACCGAAGGAGCTCGATGACCGACCTGCGCCCCGCTTCCACCACCGCGCCCTCGCCAGGCGATGCCCGCACGCTTCGCGGGGCCCGCCGCATCACCATCATCGGGGTGATCGTCTCGGTGTCGCTGGCCGCGGTCGTCGCCATCATCTCGGTGATCACCGGCGACCTGTCGCGGCAGTCCACGATCATCCTCACGACGCTGCTCGTGACCGGCTTCGGCCTCACCATGCTGTGCCATCTCGGGGTCGCGGGCCGCCCCGTGCGCATCGTGGGCTTCGTCGGCATCGGCGTGAGCACCGTCGCCCTCGTGCTCGGACTCATGCTCATCTGGTGGACGTGGCTGCTCAACTCGGACTTCGCGGTCGACGTGTGGCGCTGGTTCGGCGTCAGCGTGATCCTCGCGGTGAGCCTCGCGCATGCGAACCTGCTGCTGCTCCTCGCCGGCCGCCGCCATCCGGCAGTCAGGATCGCGCTGACCGTCACCCTGTGCGCGATCGCCACACTGGCCCTGCTCGGCATCCTGCCGATCCTCAGCGAAGGCGACATCCCGGCGCCCGGCACCGAGGACGGCTACTCCCGCGCGGCGATCGTGATCGCGATCATCGACGCGCTGGGCACGATCGTGCTGCCGGTCGTTGCGCTCTTCCTCCGCGATCCGGGGGCGGGCACGACGGCGCCGGATGCCGCGACTGCGGCTGCTGCGGCTCCTGCTGCTGCTGCCTCTGCCGGTCCGGATGCCCCACCGGCCCCCGAGGGCACGACCGGCGATGCGGTCGAGCAGCGCATCGCGCGCCTCGAGGCCTCGACCGGTCTTGGGCGGAACGCGCTGCTCATGGCCGCTCTCGACGCACTCGAAGCGACGCGGGCAGGCACGCGCGCG
>NZ_WJSP02000402.1 GCF_009720255.1 Agromyces humi
TGCCGATCTCGGCTTCAGGAAGGACTCCAGCTGCCGCCACGCGGTGCGTGTCACCCACGCCGACGACCAGCAGCGGCCGGCCCGCACTCGTTCGCGTGCACGGTGCGCGATGCGGCATCCGACCCCCGCCGACCTCCCAAGCGCTGGCGCGGCGGCCCGCACGAAGACGACGCCGAGGCTGAGGCCCAGCCCGTCGCCCCCGACGTCGCCGTCGGCGTCGCCTGACCACCGCACGACCGACTCGACCAGCTCTGAAGGGACCCCCGTGCAGCACTCCATCCGACCCGGGCAGCCGTGGCTCGACACCGACGGCAACCGGATCCATGCCCACGGCGGATCCGTCATCACCGTCGGCGACACGTTCTACTGGTACGGCGAGAACAAGGAGCGGACGGCTCCGGGCAACGGCATCTGGCACTGGGGCGTGCGGTGCTACTCGTCGAAGGACCTGTACAACTGGGAGGACCTCGGCGCCATCCTGCCGCCGGTGCTCGACGACGAGGCGCATCCGCTCCATCCGGCCCAGTTGGCCGACCGGCCGCACATCATCCACAACACGGCGACGGGCAAGTTCGTGTGCTGGGTGAAGGTCATGCACCGCAACGGGGAGCAGCGCTCGAGCGTCTTCACGGCCGACGACATCCTCGGTCCGTACGAGCTCGTGACCCGCGGCATCAAGCCGCTCGGCATGAACGCGGGCGACTTCGACCTGGTCGTGGAGCCCTCGGACGGGAAGGCGTACTACATCTTCGAACGGGTGCACAGCGAGTTGATCGTCGCGGACCTGAACGACGAGTACACGGATGTCACGGGCTACTACTCCACGCACTTCCCGCGGCTCCAGCCGCCGTTCGTGCGCGAGGCGCCGGCGTACTTCCGCCGGAAGGGCCGCCACTTCCTCGCGACCTCGGGAACGACGGGGTACTTCCCGAATCCGTCGGAGTTCGCGACGGCCGACTCCTACCACGGCCCCTGGACGGTACTCGGCGACGCCCACCCCGGCGACGACTCGCGCACGTCCTTTCGGTCGCAGATCTCCTCGATCTTCGCCCACCCGCACCGACGCGACCTCTACATCGCGATCGCCGACCGCTGGGTCGTCGCGCCGCCCGAGGATCTGCCCGACATCCAGGCCCTCTTCGAGGAGGTCTTCCGCGTCGACCTCGAAGGGCCCCGCGAGTGGGGCGCCATCGATCTCGGCGAACCCGACACCTCGCTGGCCGACTACGTGTGGCTGCCGATCCGGTTCGACGGCGACCGGCCGTACATCGACTGGCGCGACGAGTGGACGATCGAGGAGTTCGCGCCGCTGGAGTAAGCGCCGCGCACTGATCGAAACGGCCGAGCGGATGCCGCGTCCTGGCCGGCATCCGCCGGCGGCGCTCACCCCTCGCTGATGTCGATGCCCGTGACGGGTGCGCCCGCGCGCTCGTAGAACAGCGCGATCGCGCCCTTCGGGAAGGCCCGCGGCGGCTCCGCGAGCCGGAAGGCGGCCGGCACGCCCCGGCCGTCGGTGAAGAGCCGCTTGCCCGATCCGAACGTGAGCGGGTAGAGGTAGAGGTTCAGCCGGTCGACGAGGTCGGCCTCGAGCAGCGACCGGGCCAGGTCGCCGCTGCCGACCACGTGGATGTCGTTGAAGCGGTCCTTCAGCGCGGCCACCTCGGCGACATCCGACAGCGCCGTCGTGCCCTGCCACGCCGGATCCGTCATCGATCGCGACACGACGAACTTCGGCAGGGCGTTGAACGTCACCGCGATCGGATCGTCGTCACCGCGGTTCGGCCAGAACCCCGCGAAGATGTCGTAGGTCTTGCGGCCGAGCAGCAGCGCGTCCATGCGGTCGATGCCCGCGCCGATCACCTCGCCCGATTCGTCGTCGAAGTACGCGCCCTGCCAGCCCCCGTACTCGAAGCCGCCCTCGCGGTCCTCGTCGGGTCCGCCGGGCGCCTGGTAGACGCCGTCGAGCGTGATGAACAGGTCGACCGAGATGGTTCCCATGCTGAGCTCCCTCGCGTGACACGGCGGCCGCACCGGCGCGGTCCGGCCATTGGCGCCTCCATCATAGGAAACGCATCGGCCGCGCACAGCGGCGTGCCGGACACCCGGGCGATGCTGTCCTCTCCGGAGAGGAGCACGACATGACCACCGACCCCCGCTGGATCGACGAGCACGGCCACGAGATCGACGAGGACCATCGCGGCCTCGTGTACGACATCCGCACCCTGGTCGACCGCCGCCGCGCGCTCGGCCTGTTCGGCGGCGTCGGCGTGACCGCGTTGCTCGCGGCGTGCTCGAGTCCCGAGTCCGACCCGACCGCGAGCGCCGTGCCGACCGCCACCCCCACCGCCACCCCCAGCCCGAGCCCGTCGGCGTCGGCCGCGGCATCCGGCCCCCTCGACGAGGTGCCCGACGAGACCGGCGGCCCCTACCCGGGCGACGGGTCGAACGGCGTGAACGTGCTCGACGACTCGGGCATCGTGCGCAGCGACATCCGCTCGAGCTTCGGCTCGTCGAGCACGGTCGCCGCCGGGGTGCCGCTGACCATCGCCCTCACGGTGCGGGATGCCGCGACGGGCAGCGCCCTCGTCGGCGCGGGCGTCTACCTCTGGCACTGCGACCGCGACGGGAACTACTCGCTCTACTCCCGCGGCGTCGAGGGGGAGAACTACCTGCGCGGCGTGCAGGAGACCGACTCGGCCGGCACCGTGCGCTTCACGTCGATCTACCCGGCGTGCTATTCGGGCCGGTGGCCGCACATCCACTTCGAGGTGTACTCGGACGTCGCGAACGCCGTCGCCTCGGGGCCGATCGTGAAGACCTCGCAGCTCGCGCTGCCCGGGGAGGTGAACGACCTCGTGTACGCGACGTCGGGCTACGAGCAGAGCGTGCGCAACCTGGCGCAGACGAGCCTCGCGCGCGACAACGTGTTCGGCGACGACGGCGGCATCCACCAGATCGCGAGCATGTCGGGGTCGGTGGCCGGCGGCTACACCGCCGCACTGACGATCGGCGTATAGGCGCCGCCGCCCGGTGGCCGTGCGCTCACATGGTGGGGCGCAGTCCGCCGGTGAAGCTGACTGTGATGGCCTCGCGAAGGCCGCCGTACGAGACTCCCGTCGTCGTTGAGCGGGCCACGGTAACGGTGACGGCTGTGGGTGCAGGCGCCGTGGTGTCCGGGGTCACGATGT
>NZ_WJSP02000403.1 GCF_009720255.1 Agromyces humi
CCACGGCGATGGCGAGGTCGGCGCCGGGCTCGGCCAGGCGCACGCCGCCGACCGTGGAGACGTACACGTCGTGCTCGCCGAGCTGACGGAGGCCGGCGCGGCGTTCGAGCACGGCGATGATCATCGCGACGCGTGAGGGGTCGACGCCGTTGACCACCCGGCGCGGCTGCGGTGCCTTCGTGGAGACGACGAGCGCCTGCACCTCGACGGGCAGTGCCCGCCGGCCCTCGAGGGCGACGGTGACGCACGTGCCGCTCACGGCATTGCGCGAACGGCTGAGGAAGAGCCCGGAGGGGTCGGGCACCTCGGCGATGCCGTCGCCCGTCATCTCGAAGCAGCCGACCTCGTCGGTGGGACCGAAGCGATTCTTCAGCGCCCGCACGAAGCGCAGCGCCGTCTGCCGGTCGCCCTCGAACTGGCAGACGACGTCGACGAGGTGCTCGAGCAGCCGCGGGCCTGCGATCGACCCGTCTTTGGTGACGTGCCCGACGAGCAGCACCGGCAGCTGCCGTTCTTTCGCGACGCGGATGAGGGTGGAGGCGACCTCGCGCACCTGGCTCGGCTGGCCCGGCAGCCCGTCGGACAGGGAGCTCGAGACGGTCTGCACCGAGTCGACGATGAGCAGCTCGGGGGAGACCTGGTCGACCTGCCCGAGGATCGTGGCGAGATCGGTCTCGGCGGCGAGGTAGAGCTCGTCGTGCAGTGCGCCCGTGCGGCCCGCGCGAAGACGCACCTGGGCCGTGGACTCCTCGGCGCTGACGTAGAGCACGCGGCGGCCGGTGGCGGCGACGCGCGCGGCCACCTCGAGGAGCAGCGTCGACTTGCCGACGCCAGGCTCACCCGACAGCAGGATGGCCGCCCCGGCCACGATGCCGCCGCCGAGCACGCGGTCGAACTCGCCGATGCCGCTGGGTCGATGCGCCGCCGAGTCTTCGACGTCGACCTCGCTGATGGGGCGCGCGGCTCGCGCAGCCGTGGGAACCACGGCCTGCAGCGACCGGAGGATGCCGGTCTGCTCGGCCGCGTCGACGACGGTGCCCCACTGCTGGCACTCGGCGCAACGGCCGACCCACTTCACGGTGCTCCACCCGCATTCGGTGCATCGGAACGCGGAGGTGGGCTTGGCCATGCCCCGAGCCTAGGCGTCGCCTCCGACAACGGCGGGCGCGACATCCGGAGCCGCTGTCTCGGGTGTGGGGAACCGCTCGACGAGCTGCGCCGCGAGCGACGGCGCGAATGCGTCGGCCCAGACCCGATAGCCGTGGTCGTTGGGGTGGAACATGTCGATCGCGAACTGCGTCAGCATGCCGGGGATCCCCTGGTGGCGCGTCTCGGTGTGCAGCGGGACGACCGTGAGGCCGTGCTCGTCGGCCACCGTGCGGATGATGCGGTTCGCCACCGCGACCTTGCGCTCGTTGCGCGGGAAGTAGAAGAACGGCAGGTTCGCGACGAGCGCGTGCGGCGGCAGGGCCGCGAAGATGGTGCGGATGCCGCGCTCGAACGCCGCGGGATCCCACTGCGCGATGTCGTTGGCACCGATCGCCACCGTGACGACGTCGGGCTTCAGCGTCACGAACCGGGGCAGTTGGTCCTGCACGGCGAGCTGGACCGTCGCGCCTGACACGCTCAGGTTCACCACCCGCACGCTGCGGCCGGTGATGGCGCGGATCTCCTCGGCGAGGACGCCCACGTAGCTGCGGTCGGGACTCGAGGCGCCGATGCCCTGCGCGGCGCTGTCGCCGATGGCGACGTAGAGCAGCTCGCCCCGTACCTTCGCGTGGTCGCTCCACCACTTCGAGTGCACGGGCAGCGTCTCGTTCAGCACGAGGGAGTTCGCCGTCAGGCGGGCGCGGAAGCGGCGCCATCCGAGGGCCGACGCCGCTCCGGCAGCACCGATCGCGGCCGCCACGGCGGTCGTGCGCAGGAGCCGGTCGGAGGTCACCACCTCGCCGACGGTATGGGAGCACGCTGGACGGTCGCTGAACGCGTGGGCGCGGCATCCGCTCGTTTTGGTCGTCGCCGCGATGTCGTCTAAGATCGTCCTCGGTACCGTGTCCGAGCGGCCGAAGGTGCAACTCTCGAAAAGTTGTGTGCGTGAAAGCGCACCGTGGGTTCAAATCCCACCGGTACCGCCAGTGAAAGCCCCTGAACTCCGCACTCGCGGAGGGCGGGGGCTTTCTCGTTCGCCGCGTCCCGCCCGGTGAAGCGCGCCCACGTGCGGCTCAGTGCCGCGCGGAGCTGCGGTGCGGCTGCACATCGCCGTCATCGCGGTCGTCGGCCGGCACCGATGGTCGGGCGGCGGCATCCTCCCGGGCAGGACTCGCGCCGACGACATCGTCGGTCGTCCGCACGGGTATCCCCTGCCGCACCGCCGCCGTCAGGACGCCCTCGACGAAGTCGGGGTCTGAGGTGACGATCGAGCGATCGGCGTGGGTGAGGGTGATTTCGCCGTCGTCATACCGCACGGCGACGCCGGCGTGGATGACGTACAGACTTCCTCGTCTGGTGATCACGGTGTTCCTCGTTCGGGTCTGAGGGCAACCATCGGGTACCGGCCAGTCTACCGGCTCACGGGTTCCGACCGCCGGACATGCAGGTCGCGGCATGTACCGATGTCAGCCTGCGCATCGGTGGCTCGGCTCCCGGAGGTGGCCCCCGAACTGGGGCGCGTTCCGCGGGACGGAACGGCGTGGCGGTCATTGACGCTGGCGTCGGGCCGGGCGTACTGTCACCGACTGAGCCTTCTCAACCCGGCGCAGGAACGATGGCTGTTCCAGCGCATCCCCGGAGGAAGTTCGACGGCACGTAGGTCACCGCATCCGCGGTGACGGGATCGGCAGGCGCGTGCGCCTGCCCGGCTCCAGTGACGTATGACCGAACCACGGGGAACGAACGCATGGCATCGAACGCGCTGGGACGCAGGACACGGACGGCTGTCGCCGCCGTCGTCGCGTTCCTCACCGCGTTCGTCATGAGCATGCCGGGCACGAGCCCGGCCGCCGCGCTCGCGTCCCCGACGAGCGCCGCCCAGGAGCTCTCCGTGCCCGTGACGCTCACGTCCGAGCAGCTGCTCGAACTGCTCCAGCGCGGCGAGCACCAGGACGCCCCCGACGTGGGGCCGGCCCCCGGAACCGGCGTGATCTCCGACGGCGACCTGTGGGCCGCGGCCGGATCCGCGGCGGCGCA
>NZ_WJSP02000404.1 GCF_009720255.1 Agromyces humi
ACCCGGCCGGTGCCGCCTACCTCGTCGCCACCGCCGGCTTCGCGGGCGTCGTGACCTGGCAGCTCGTGCCGCTCGTGATCCCCGCGCTCGGCTGCATCGCGCTCGCGATCGTGGCGGTGCCCGAGCGTCCGCGCCGCGAGGCGGAGTCCACCGGCACCGGCACCGGCACTGGCACCCGCTCCGACGCATGAGCCCCGTCGGTCGGCCGCTGCCGCGGTGGGCGCGCGATGCGAGCCTCGGGATCTTCGTGCACTGGGGCGCCTACTCGGTGCCGGCATGGGCGGAGCCGACGGGTGCGCTCGGCGCGGTGCCCGACGACGAGTGGTTCGCGCACAACGCCTACGCCGAGTGGTACGCCAACACGATTCGGATCGAGGGGTCGCCAGCGGCCCAGCACCACGCCCGCGAGCACGGCGGCGCACCCTACGAGCGGTTCCTCGACGACTGGCGGGCCGAGGCGTACGATCCCGCCGGCTGGGCGCGCCTCTTCCGCGCGGTCGGCGCCGACTACGTGGTGCCCACCACGAAGCACCACGACGGCATCGCACTGTGGGACGCCCCGGGCTCTGGCGACCTCACCACCCTCGCTCGCGGCCCGCGCCGCGACCTGATCGGCCCGCTCGCCGACGCCGTGCGCGCCGAGGGCCTGCGGTTCGGCGTCTACTACTCGGGCGGCCTCGACTGGGCGGTCACCGACTTCCCGCCGCACCGGTCGAGCGACGACGTCTCCGCCCTGCGGCCGACGGATGCCGCGTACAACGCCTACGCGTTCGGCCACGTCGTCGACCTCGTCGAGCGCTACCGGCCCGACCTCATCTGGAACGACATCGACTGGCCCGACGCGGGCAAGGCGCCCGGCCCGCACTCGATCGCGTCGCTGCTCGCGCACTACCGGTCGGTGGTGCCCGAGGGCATCGTGAACGACCGCTGGGGCGCCGACGTCTGGGACTACCGCACGAGCGAGTACGACCACGGCACGGCGAACGAGGCCGACGCCGGCTGGGAGCACTGCCGCGGGCTCGGCTTCTCGTTCGGCTACAACCGGGTGGAGGACGAGTCGCTGACGCTCTCGCCGCGTGAGCTGGCGCGCCTCTACGCCGACGTCGTGTCGAGTGGCGGGCGCCTGCTGCTCAACGTGGGCCCGACGGCGGCGGGCGAGATCCCGCCCGTGCAGCGGCGCACCCTCGAGGGCGTCGCGTCGTGGATGACCGCGATCAAGCCGCACACGATCGGGCGCGGCGTGCTCGCCGACGGCGAGATCGAGGTGACGGATGCCACGTGGTGGCGGACCTGGGCCACGCCCGAGGGCGTCGTGGCGGTCGTGGACCGGCCCGAGGCATCCGTGCGCGCCCGTGACGGACGTCCCGTCACGGCATTCGCCCTGCCCGACTGAGGGTCCGGCGGGTCGGCCGGACGGGTCAGCCGCCCGTGACGAGTGCGTTCACGCGGCGCTGCCACGGCGCATCCGCCCACATCGGATGGTGCGGTGCCGCGTTGGAGCACGCGACGACGCCCCAGACGCCGTGCGCCAGCGCGGTGCGGATGCCGTGCTCGGCGAGCGACCGCCCGACCGGGCTCTCCTCGAACCAGCCGTCGCGCGGCGTGTAGCCCACCCAGCCCTCGCCGATCACGGCCGGTACCCCTCGCCATCGCGCCCACTCCGAGATCGCGACGACGCGCGACTCGATCTCGCGCAGCATGACCTCGCGGTGCTCGCCGTAGTGGTCGAGCAGCCAGGCGTCCCACGCGTCGGCATCGATCCAGTCGTAGCCGTAGAGCATCTGGTCGGTGATCACCGTGGCGCGCAGCTTCCACTCGGCGGGCCGGCCGTAGTCGGCGAACGAGGGCGCGTCGGGACGCAACAGCGCGCGGAGCTCCGCGTTCGGGAAGCCCTCACTGCCCTCGGAGCGGATGTCGATGCGTCGCTGCAGGGCATCGAGCACGCCGTAGCTGTACACGTGGAACTGCGCGACGGCCAGGGCGGGGGAGAGCCGGTGCATGGCGAGGTGCGGCGGCTTCCCGTAGCTCACCGTCACGAGCTGGTCGGGATGGCGGGTGCGCAGCCGCTCCATGGCGGCCACTCCTCCCTGCCCGACCGGCGGCAGGATCGAGAAGTCGACCTCGTTGTGCAGTTCGGTGAACGCGACGACGTCGATGAGGCCCGCGGCGCGCACGTCGTCGAGCAGGCGTGCGAAGGCGTCGGCGAGCACGTCGTAGCGGCCCGCGAGCGGCACGGCGTCGATCGCCTCGAACCAGCGGGGGTCGCCCGCGAACGACGGCGACTGCTGGTACTCCCAGCTCGCGAGGATCACCACGACCCCGTGCCGTCGCGCCGCCTCGAGCAGCTCGAAGAGACGCGCCCTGAGGTCGAGGCGGTAGCCGCCGGGGGTGTCGTACCAGCGGGTGCGCTGCCCGAAGAACCCGCCGGTCGGCGCAGGCCCGAGTCCCTCGATCGGCAGGTCGGTGGCGAGGTCATCGAGGCCGAGCCCTCCGGCGACGAGGAGTGGAGCGGCGCAGATGCGCACCGCGTTGTAGCCGCGATCGGCGGTCTCGGTCATGGCGCGGTCGACCTCGGCGAACGGCTCACCGTCGCCCGCACGGGTGTACCAGGAGAAGTCCCACAGGCAGATCGCGAGGCGGCGGGGAAGGTGGGCCGGCACCGGACCGGTGAGCGCGGGGTCGGGCGCAGCCGGCAGCACCGGCGTGCCGAGGTAGCGCTCCGTCATGCGAGGGCCCCCTGCACTCGGGCGGCGCCTTCTCGCCGGCCCCACGCGGCCAGCTCGCGCAGCGCCGCCGCCTCGGATGCCCGGCGTTGAGCGGTGTCCACCGAGAACAGCAGCAGCTCTGGCAGCGACGTGGCGAAGTAGTCGACGCGGTCGGCTGACGCCTCGAGCGCCGTCGCCCTGGCCTCCAGGCTCGCCCAGATGCGATCGGCGTCCGCCTGCTCGCCGAGGCGCAGGTGCGCGACGCCGATCCACACGTCGCCGGCATCCACGACGTGTCCGCCCGCCGCGAGCGGTCCGTCGACGTCGCGCGCACGACGCCAGGCCGCCTCGGCCGCCTCGCGGTCGCCGAGGGCGACCTCGGCGTCGCCGAGGAGCACGAACCGCTCCGCGACGACCTCGGCCGGATGGCGTCCTTCGCCGAGGTGCTCGGGCACCCGGATGCCGCTCCGCAGCAGCGCG
>NZ_WJSP02000405.1 GCF_009720255.1 Agromyces humi
CCGCGCGCGTGCCCCTCGAGCGGCGGCCGGATGCCGCATCCGTCGCCGCCGCGCTCGACGCGGGCGAGATCCTGCGCACGCACGTGCTGCGCCCCACGTGGCACTTCCTGCACCCCGACGACGCCCGATGGATCATGGAGCTCTCGGCCGAACGGGTGCACCGCGCCAACGGCACGTACTACCGCCGCACCGGGATCGAGGGCGATCTCGCCGTCCGCGCGCTGGACCTCGTCGCGGCCGAGCTCGCGGGCGGGCACCGCACTCGCGCCGAGCTCGCCGCGGCGCTCGATGTCGGCGGCATCGAGAGCACGGGCCTCAGCTTCGTCTACGTGATGATGACGGCCGAGCTCGAACGCATCGCGATCAGCGGGGCGAACGCGGGCAAGCAGCGCACGTACGCCGCCTTCGACGAACGCGTGCCCGCCTCGCCGCCGCGACCGCGCGACGAGGCGCTCGCCGACCTGGCGGCGCGCTTCATCGCCTCGCGCGGACCGGTGACCGACCGGGATTTCGCGACCTGGTCGGGCTTCACGCTGGGCGACACCCGTCAGGCGTTCGAGGATGCCGCAGACCGGGCCGGCCCCGGTCGCCTCGAGTCGATCGACGTCGAAGGCACGCCGCACGTCGTCGACGCGGCATCCGTCGGCGCAGCATCCATCGGCACGGGCCCGCAGCCCGCCTCTGACGGACCCGTCGTCGACCTGCTGCAGGCGTACGACGAGTACATCATGGGCTACGCCGCGCCCCGCGCGTACCTGCTCCCCACCGACCGCGATGCGGTGCACGCGGAGTTCCCGTTGCACGCGCTCATGGTCGACGGCGTGATGGCCGGGCGCTGGGCGCCCGTCGTGCAGGCGAAGCGCGCGACCGCGCGGATCGTGCCGTGGCGGACGTTCTCGGCCGCGGAGGAACGCGCGCTCGCGGCATCCGTCGCCGACCTGGAACGGTTCCTCGGCGTGCCAGTCGCGCTGTCCGTGGAGGCCCAGCCGCCCGCCGCGTCCTGACCGCGTCACTGCGCCCGACCGATACGATCGCGCCATGGCCGTCATCGCGAGCATCTTCGTCGCCCTCGCCGCGCTCCTGCACGGCTACATCTTCCTCATGGAGAGCGTGTGGTGGACCCGCCCGTCGACGTGGAAGCGGTTCGGCGTCGCCGACCAGGCCGCTGCCGACACCACGCGGCCGATGGCCTACAACCAGGGCTTCTACAACCTGTTCCTCGGCATCGGGGCGGCACTCGGGCTGGTGATGTACTGGGCGGGCGCCGTGGACGTCGGCAAGGCCCTCGTGCTCTTCACCACCGCCTGCATGGTGCTCGCCGCCCTCGTGCTCACCACGACCGGCCGCGGCTACCTGCGGCCCGCGCTCATCCAGGGCACGCTGCCGCTCATCGGGTTCGTGCTCTTCGCGCTGTCCTGATCCCGAGGGGCGCGCGGGCTCGTGCCCCCGAACGGGGTACTACCCGCCGACGTCGGGTCGGCGTAGCTTCGGTGCATTCCCCTCCGGTCACGGTTGTCCGGCCCGAGGGGCGGTGTGATTCACACGTGTCAGCGTGTGAGAGGCGTGACGCCGCGGCGTGGCGACTGGGCTACTGACGGACCGGCACCGACCGGCCACGTATCGCGTTGGAACTCGCCCGCTCTCGGGCCCTGTCCGGTAGACCCTCCATGACTGCGCCATCGGCGTGGCGAGACGGCGACTCCGGACGCAAGACGACCGCGGCCGGTCGCGTCGCACCCCATGCCCCCGTACGACGCGCCGGCCGCGGTCATCACGTGCGCGAGCCGTGGTCGACACCTGCGCGAGCTTCGGTCCTCACGACGCCGATGGCCGCTGCGGCCGGTATGCCGGCAGACGTTCAAGCCGTGGCGGGGAAGGCGGACAACTGGGCTGATGTCCGCTCCCCCGCCACGACGTCGGTGCGCCCCGGCGCAGGGCTGGTCGTGTTCACCGCCACGGCGGACCGTGGTGCTGCGAGGTGACATCCGAAGGCTCGCCCGGGTCGGCGCGTGCTCGCGCGCGACCGAAGCGGCGGGTTCCGATGCAGACCCGGTCCGCGGCAGAAGGCGGTCCCGGCGAGTCGGCGCTCGGCGGACATGCAGGCAGGGTGGGGCACGGGGAGACCCTTGGGGACGAGAGTCGGGTTACGCCACGCCGGAACGCAAGGGGATGCGTGTCGACGCGCTTCGGGCTGGGAACGCAGGCCAGGCCTGCGCGAGAACACGGGATCACCTCGACTTCGAGGTCACCTCATGTTCTATGGGGTGACTTAGTTCTACGCCTCGGCGCGACCGAGTTCTTCCCCCCGTTCGGGGCATTGACCCTGGTGCGACGCGCTACTCGGCGGGCTGCGCGTCGGCCGCCGACGGCGGCTCGTTCAGCTTCAGCCGGTCGATGAGCGTGGCCGAGTGGTTGGTGCTCAGGATGATGCGGGTGAACTCCCCGTCGGCCAGCTCGAGCACGACGGCCTGTCGCTTGCCCTTGACGATGACGAAGTCGGTGCCGCCGTGGTACTTCCAGACACCGACCGCCACGACGAGCGGGACCTCGCTGCCACGCTTGCGGATGCCGCGGATCCACACCCACGGATCGTCGGTGACCGTCGCCGAGCGGATGTCATCACGCTGCACCACGATGTCGTCGGCACGCAGCGCGAGCGCCTTCTCGGCCGCGGTGAGGTGAACCTCGATCCGATCGGCGTGCACGCGAAGGTTGGCCATGCTTCCATCCTGCCCGAGCCCGGCGACACGCGCCGCGTCGCCACCCCACAATGGAATAACGGTTTCGTGCCGGCCAGGCGTGTCGTGCCACGCGTCCCGCCCGGCGGGCGCCTCGGTGGCGGGTGTCAGGCGGGGCGAGCGGATGCCGCGGCGCGAGCGGCCACGGGCAGTGCGTCGACGATCCGTCCGATGGCATCGTCGTCGTGGGCGGCGGTCACGAACCAGGCCTCGAACACCGAGGGCGGCAGGGAGACGCCCGCGTCGAGCATCGTGTGGAAGAACGCCGGGTACCGCCACGCCTCCTGGCGCTGGACGCCGGCGTAGTCGTGGACGCCGGATGCCACGTCCTCACCGAACGCGAAGCTGAACAGGTTGCCGGCCCGCTGCACGGCATGCGCCACGCCCTCCGCGGCGAGCGCGGCGGAGACCGCGCCGCTGATCGTCGCGGCAGCG
>NZ_WJSP02000406.1 GCF_009720255.1 Agromyces humi
CGTTGACTCCGTGGAGCTCGCGCCGCTACCTCAAGAAGACCAACGTGGTGGCACGAGCATCGGCAGCCAGGGCACCTCGAGCGCCTCGGGGTGGTTCAGCTTCTCGATGCCCTCGAGCCCGTCATCCCCCCGCTCGCGACCGTGCTGGCCGAGGACTCTTCCGGCGCATCGTCGGCTCGGTCGCCGACCCCGTCCTGCGCATCCTCGTCATCGCCACCCTCATCAGCCGGGTCGGCCGGGGCATCCCCGGCGGCCAGGCCGCGTCGCCGTCGCTGATCGTCGCGGCCGATGCGCTGGGACTCCGGGTCACCCGCACCTACGGGTCGAGCGAGACGGCGGGCGGCTGCGTCTACGACGGGCGCGCGCTCGACGGCGTGCGCGTGCGCATCGTCGACGGTCGCGTGGAGCTGTCGGGTCCGACGCTCGCCGACGGCTACCTCGGCGACCCCGCGCGCACGGCTGAGGCCTTCGCGACCGACGCCGACGGCACCCGGTGGTATCGCACGGGCGACCTCGGCGACGTGGCCCACGACGGTATCCTGCGCATCAGGGGCCGGGCCGACGACGTGATCATCTCGGGCGGCGTGAAGGTCGAACTCGGCGAGGTCGAGCGCGCGGTGCGGTCGGTGGCCGGGTTTGGCGACGCGGTCGTCGTGCGGGTGCCCGATGCCGAATGGGGCGAGCGCGCGGCGGTGGTGACGACGCACACGGACGCGGCGGCGGCATCCGATGCCCTCACGACCCTCGTCGCGGCGACCGACGCCGCGGGGCTGACGCCCGCCGCCCGCCCCGTGCGCCTCCAGCTCGTCGACCACCTGCCGCTGCTCCCCTCGGGCAAGCCCGACCGCCGCGCCCTCGAGTCGAGGATGCGCGGCGGCCGGGAGGGGTAGCCCACGAGGCCGAGGGGCCGGTCAGGCGCTGGTCGCGGCGGCGCCCGCGGGCACGGGCTCGACGTCGGCCTCGGCGAGCCGCTTGGCCTCGTCGAGGTGCGCCTGTACCTGCGCGCGGCCGGGCAGGAGGAGGCTGGCGAGTGCCGCGATCGCGAAGCCGGCCACCGCGACCCAGACCGAGGCCTGCAGCGCGGTGAGCAGGTGCTCCCGGCTCCAGTCGTCGCCGATGACGGTGAAGAACACCGTCGTCGAGACGGCCACGCCGGCCGCGGCGCCCAACTGCTGGAACGTGCTGTACGCGCCGGACGCGGCGCCGGCATCGGCCACCGGCACGGTGGCGAGCGCGACGTCGACCAGCGGGATAACGACGAGCGCGAGGCCCACGCCCGCCAGCAGCATCGGCCACACCGCCGCCCAGCCGGTGAAGTCGGCGCCGGTCGCGGCCACGATCGCGAACACCCACAGCAGGCCGGCTGCGAGCAGCACGGCGCCTGCGGTGACGAGCACCTTGCCGAGGCGGGCCACGAGGGGGATGACGATGCCCGTGCCGACCATCGCGCCCAGGCTGAAGGCCAGCAGGTTGAGGCCGGCGGTGAGCGCGTCGAAGCCGAGGCCGATCTGCAGGTAGATGATGAACGGCAGCGTGAACGCATTGAGCGAGCCCTGGAAGGCCGCCTGGGTCACGATGCCCGCCGAGAAGCCGCGGTCGGCGAAGAGCGGCATCGGCAGCAGCGCGGAGCCGTCGCGGCGCATGCGCCGGCGCGAGTAGACGACGAGCACGACGAGCAGCACCGCGCCGAACGCGACGGGGATCCACAGCCAGGCCGGCCAACCGAGCGACTGGCCCTCGACGAGGGGCACCATGAACGCCAGCACGATGGCGCTGAGCAGCACGACGCCCACGAGGTCGAGTCGCATGGGCCGCTCGGAGCGGGTGTCGGGCACGAATCGCGCGGCGAGGATGAAGATCGCGACGCCGACCGGGATGTTGATGAGGAACACGGTGCGCCAGCCGAGACCCCAGAGGTCGGCGTCGATGAGCCAGCCGCCGAGTACGGGACCGAGCACCGCGGCGAGGCCGCTGACGCCGCCGATGAGCCCGTACATCGGGGCGCGCTCGCGGGGGCTGAACAGCGCCTGCACCGAGGCGAGGAGCTGCGGCACCATGAGGGCGGCGAACAGGCCCTGCGCGATGCGGGTGACGACCAGTGACTCGCCCGACCAGGCCGCGGCGGCGACTCCGGAGGCGATCGTGAACCCCGCGATACCGATGAGGAAGATCCTGCGGCGCCCGAACAGGTCGCCGAGCCGCCCACCCGTGATCAGCGCGACCGCGAAGGCGAGCATGTACCCGCTCACGATCCATTCGAGCTGTGCTTCGGATGCCCCGAGGTCGGCGCCGATCGACGGTAGGGCGACCTGCACGATGGTGACGTCGAGCAGGTCCATGAACGAGGCGAACAGGAGGATGCCGATGGCGAGCCCTCGGCGTGTGGTGGTGGCCATGGCCGTCATCCCTTCGTATGCTGAGATTGCTTCCGATGCGGGATTGTCCCGAATTGGGATAATCCCACTCCGGGAAGAATAGGAGGTCGACGGTCCGATGTCAAGCAGGGCTGAGGTCACCGCTCGCATCGTCGAGCTCGTGCAGCTCGTCATCGCCTCCTCGGTGATGACGAACGAGCGCATCTCCCGGTCGCTCGGCCTGAACGTGGTCGACATGCAGGCGTTCGGCTTCATCCAGCGCCACGGCGGGCCGATGACGGCGGGCGAGGTGAGCCAGCAGACCGAGCTGCCGACCAGCACCACCACCCGCGTGCTCGACCGGCTCGAGAAGCACGGCCTCATCGAGCGCACGACCGACCCCGCCGATCGCCGCCGGGTCGTGGTGCGGGCGCTGCCCGACGCGTTCGCCGGAGCCGGCCGCGGCGGGCCCGACGACCCCTACGGCGACATCCTCGCGGGCATGCAGCGCCTGCACGAGCAGTTCACCGTCGAGGAGCTCGAGATCGTCGCCCGCTACCTGGATGCGCTGAAGGACGTGCGCTAACGGACGCGACGGGCGTGCGCTGACACGCGCGACGGGCGTGCGTCGCGCACGCCGTCACGGCCTCATAGGGTCGCGAATTAGCATGTCGGTGTGGCACGCCCCAAGCAGCAGCGCATGAACCCCCAAGACGTCCGCAACCGCAGCGCCCGCGGTCGCTCGGGCAACCCGGCCAAGGCCGGATCCGGCCCCGCCGCCGCACGCGGTCCGGCCACCGCC
>NZ_WJSP02000407.1 GCF_009720255.1 Agromyces humi
GTCGAGGTCGAACTCGAGGTCGCCGCCGATGTGGGCGATGCGGGAGTGCCCGAGGGCGATGAGGTGCTCGGTCGCGAGGCGCGCGCCCGCGTACTGGTCCATCGACACGCGATGCAGCCCGGGCGTCGCCTCGGATGCCACGACGACCAGCGGCACGCCCGCGTCGATGCCCGTGAGCACGCCGACGCCCTCCCGCTCCCCCGAGATCAGCACGATCGCCTCGACGCGCTGCAGCGCGAGCCGGTGCACGGCCTGCCGGAGCACCTCGGCGTCGAGCGAGCGCATGCTCGCCTGCGTCACGGTGTACCCCGCCTCGTGCGCGGCCTCGTTGAAGCCGAGCGCGGCGTTCGAGGGTCCGTAGTCGGGCCGGCCCGCCTGGATCAGGCCGATCGACCCCGAGCGCCGCTTCGCCATCGCGCGCGCGGCCGGCGATGGCGTGTACGACAGCTCGGCGATGGCCTGCTCGACGCGGAGCTTCGTCGAGGCCGCGACCCCGGTGAGGTCGTTGAGCACGCGGGAGACCGTCTGGTGCGAGACGCCGGCGCGTCGGGCGACGTCGAACATCGTCGGCACGCCGGACGTTCCGGATGCCCCGGCCGGCTCGCCCTCCGAGACCGGCCGGCCGGCGGCATCCGCTTCGCTCATGTCGCCCTCGCCGGCCTCGCTCAGAGCCCCTGCGCCAGCCGGTAGTACGCCTGGTTCCAGCGCACCTCACGCTGGAAACCGGGCAGGGTGGTGTCCTCGTCGATGACGAGCAGCTCGGCCTTGGCCATCTCGGCGAAGTCGCGGAACACCTCGACGCCGACGGCCGTCGACATGACGGTGTGGTGCGCCGCTCCGGCGGTCAGCCAGGCCGCGGCACTCGTGTGGAAGTCGGGGGCCGGCTTCCACACGGCGCGGCCGACGGGCAGCTTGGGCAGCGGATGCCGCAGCTCGACGTTCTCGACGACGTTGGCCGTGAGGCGGAAGCGGTCGCGCATGTCGCTCATCGCGACCACCACGGCGGGGCCGGGGTCGGCGGTGAAGACGAGGCGCACGGGGTCCTCCTTGCCGCCGATGCCGAGCGGGTGGATCTCGAGCGTCGGCTTCGCGGTGGTGAGCGACGGCGAGACCTCGAGCATGTGGGCGCCGAGGATGAGCTCGTCGCCGGGCGTCAGGTCGTAGGTGTAGTCCTCCATGAGGCTCGCTCCGCCCGGCAGGCCGGCGCCCATGACGTTCGCGACGCGCACGAGGATGGCGGTCTTCCAGTCGCCCTCGGCGCCGAAGCCGTAGCCCTCGGCCATGAGCCGCTGCACCGCGAGGCCCGGCAGCTGCTTCAGCGCGCCGAGGTCCTCGAAGCTCGTGGTGAACGCGCCGAAACCGCCCTCCTCGAGGAACGAGCGCAGGCCCAGCTCGATCGCCGCGCCGTCGCGCAGCGACTGGTGCCGCTCGCCGCCCTTCCGCAGCTCGGGCACGACCTCGTAGAGGTCCTCGTACTCGGCGACGAGGAGGTCGACCTCGGCGTCGGATGCCGCGGCGACCGCCTCCGCGAGCTCGTTCACGCCCCACGTGTTGACCTGCACCCCGAAGCGCAGCTCCGCCTCGGTCTTGTCGCCCTCGGTCACGGCGACGTAGCGCATGTTGTCGCCGAAGCGAGCGAGCTTCAGGCTGCGGGACGCCGCGAGGCCGGCCGCCGCGCGCTGCCACGTGCCGAGCTCCCGCTGCACGCGCGGGTCGCTCGCGTGGCCGACGATGGTCTTGCGCGGAACGCCGAGGCGGGTCTGGATGTAGCCGAACTCGCGGTCGCCGTGCGCGGCCTGGTTGAGGTTCATGAAGTCGAAGTCGATGTCGCCCCACGGCAGCTCGACGTTGGCCTGCGTGTGCAGGTGCGCGAGGGGCTTCTGCAGGGCGTCGAGCCCGGCGATCCACATCTTGGCGGGGCTGAACGTGTGCATCCACGCGACGAGCCCGATGACGTTCTCGGCGGCGTTCGCCTCGAGGGCGACGCGCTTGATCGCGTCGGAGTCGGTGAGCACCGGCATCCACACGACCTTCACGGGCACATCGGATGCCGCGTCGAGCGTCTCGGCGACCTGTCGCGACTGGTCGGCGACCTGCTTGAGCGTCTCGGGGCCGTACAGGTGCTGGCTGCCGGTGAGGAACCAGACCTCGTACTGGTCGAGGTTCGTCTGGAGGGGCGTGCGGGTCATGTGGGTCTCCTCGTGGTGCGATGTTCGGTGAGTCTGGGGGGTCCGTGCGGGTCGCGGGCGCGGCGGGCTCGGTGGGCCCGGTGGGCCCGGTCGGTCAGAGGGCGTCGACGGCGGCCGACTCGACCGCCAGCCCTGCGCGGTAGCGGTCGAGGTAGGCGGAGAACCCGGCGACGTCGTCGGCCACGGGCTCGACGGTGTCGATCGCGGCATCCGCGAAGACGCGTTCGCCGAGGTAGGTGCCGAGGTCGACCTCGTCGGCGGCCGAGAGGTACGACGCCAGCACGGCGATGCCCCACGCGCCGCCCTCGGAGGCGGTCTCGCCGACCGCGACCGGTGCGTCGAGCGCCCCGGCGAGGAAGCGCTGGGCGACGCCCGCGGTGCGGAAGATGCCGCCGTGCGCGAACATCCGGTCGATCTCGACGCCCTCGTCGGCGAGCACGCGCATGCCGAGCGCGAGCGTGCCGTACACGCCGTAGAGCTGCGCGCGCATGAAGTTGCCCAGGCTGAAGCGGCTGTCGGGCGTGCGCACGAACAGCGGACGGCCCTCGGTGAGTCCCGCGATGGGCTCCCCAGCGAGGTGGTTGTAGGCGAGCAGTCCGCCGGCGTCGGCGTCACCCTCGAGCGCCTCGCGGAAGAGGGCTTCGAAGACGGCATCGGGCTCGACGGGGGTTCCGGATGCCGCGGCGAACCGGGCGAACACGCCGGCCCACGCGGCCAGCTCGCTCGCGCCGTTGTTGCAGTGCACCATCGCCACGGGGTCGCCCGCGGGCGTGGTGACGAGGTCGAGCTCGTGGTGGGCGTGCGCGAGCGGGCGCTCGAGCACGACCATCGCGAAGATGCTCGTGCCCGCGCTGACGTTGCCGGTGCGCGGGGCGACGGAGTTCGTCGCGACCATGCCCGTGCCGGCGTCGCCCTCGGGCGGGCAGAGCGGCGTGCCGGACTGGAGCACGCCCGACGGGTCG
>NZ_WJSP02000408.1 GCF_009720255.1 Agromyces humi
ACGCGACGCACCTGCGCGCCGGCCTTCACCGGGGATCCGGGGCAGCGGAGCGTCAGCGTGCACTTCGCTGGAGGGGCGCCGGCGGCGAGGAACGCGATCTTGTCGCACTCCTGACACCAGGTGACGGCAGGAACTTCAGCACCTCGTCATGGGCGCCCGACGTCTCGATCACGAGGCCGCGCGTGAACGCCTCCTTCGAGATGCGGCCCGCCAGCGTGCGGTCGCCGTCGCAGGCCAGGCCGTACATCAGGCCGCGACCGCGCACGACGAACGCCTGGTCGGGGTGGTCGACGGCGATCGCCTCGAGCTCGGCGCGGAGCATCCGGGACTTCGCTGCGATCGCGTCGGTGAACGCGGCATCCGCCCAGTAGGTCTCGAGCGCGACGCGCGCGGAGACGAAGGCGAGGTTGTTGCCGCGGAACGTGCCGGTGTGCTGGCCGGGCTTCCACACGTCGACCTCGGGGCGCAGGAGCACCAGCGACATCGGCAGCCCCGAGCCCGAGATGGACTTCGAGATGGTCACGATGTCGGGCACGATGCCCGACTCCTCGAACGCGAAGAACGCGCCGGTGCGACCGACGCCCGCCTGGATCTCGTCGAGGATGAGCAGGATGCCGCGCTCGGCCGTGATCGCGCGCAGGCGCTGCAGCCACGCGGCGCTCGCCACGTTGATGCCGCCCTCGCCCTGCACCGCCTCGACGATGACCGCCGCGGGCAGGTCGAGGCCCGACCCCGGGTCGTCGAGCATCTTCTCGAACAGGTCGAGCGTGTCGACGTCGGCGCCGAGGTAGCCGTCGTAGGGCAGGCGCGCGATGTCGTCGAGGCCGGTGCCCGCGGCGCCGCGGTAGTGGCTGTTGCCCGTCGCGGCGAGCGCGCCGAGGCTGAGTCCGTGGAAGGCGTTCGTGAACGCGACGACCGTGGAGCGCCCGGTCGCCTGGCGTGCGACCTTGAGGGCGGCCTCGACGGCGTTGGCGCCGGTCGGCCCGGTGAACTGCAGCTTGTGGTCGAGTCCGCGGGGTGCGAGCACGAGCTGCTCGAACGCCTCGATGAACGCCCGCTTCGCCGAGGTGGCCATGTCGAGCCCGTGGATGATGCCGTCGCGCTCGAGGTATTCGATGAGGGCCCGCGTGAACGCCGGGTTGTTGTGCCCGTAGTTGAGCACGCCGGCGCCCGCGAAGAAGTCGAGGTACTCGCGGCCGTCGGCGTCGACGAGGGTGGAGCCGGTGGCGCGGTCGAACACGGTCGGGAAGGCGCGGACGTACCCGCGCACCTCGGATTCGCGACGGTCGAAGACGTCCAGGGCGGTTTCGCTGCTGATGGCACTGCTCATGGCAGGCGGCTCCTCTCGAGAGGCGACGATGGCGGTGCATCGACCCTACGTCCTCCGGATGGGCGTCTGGTGCATGCCCGCAGGCCCGCGCACGCGCGTACCCAGCCAGGCAGCGGATGCCGCCCGGTAAAGTTGGCCGTTCGCGTCACCCGCGCCCCACCCCTCCTCCGAACGCAAGGACTCCCGTGAGCCTCATCCGCCTGAACGACGTGAGCCTGGAGTTCGACGGCCGGCCGGTGCTGCGGGAGGCGTTCCTGAAGCTGCGCCGGGGCGACCGCATCGGCCTCATCGGCAAGAACGGCACGGGCAAGACGACGTTCCTCGAGCTGGTGCTCGGCCGGCGCGAGCCCACCTCCGGCACCGTCGACGTGACGCTGGGCACCACGATCGGCTACTTCTCGCAGTTCTCCGAGCTCGACGGCGAGCAGTCGACGTACGAGACCCTCAGCGCCCACTTCACCGCGGTGCACGAGACCCAGGCGCGGCTCGACGAGATCGGGCTGGCGCTGGCCGAGCCGATGACGGATGCCGCGATGACGACCCTGCTCACCGAGCAGGGCGAGCTCTTCGAGCGGATGGACCACGTCGGCGGCTGGACCTACGAGAACACCATCGACACCGTGCTCACGAGCCTCGGATTCGACGAGGAGCGGCGCCACCTGCCCGTCGACCGGCTGTCGGGCGGATGGCGAAACCGCGCCGCGCTCGCGCAGATCCTCGTGCAGGCGCCCGACGTGCTGCTGCTCGACGAGCCGACCAACTTCCTCGACCTCGACGGCGTGCGCTGGATCGAGGGCTGGCTCGGCGGCTTCGCCGGCGCGGTGCTCGTCGTGTCGCACGACCGCCAGTTCCTCGACGGCGTCGTCGACCGCATCGTCGAGATCGAGAACCACCGACTCCAGGAGTACGAGGGGAACTACTCGGCGTACGTGCACGCCAAGCAGTCGCGGCTGAAGATGCTCGAGCGCCAGTTCGCCCACGAGGAGGAGCTGCTCGCCTACGAGCAGGCCGCGTCGACCGCACGCCGCGAGGCCGCCCGCAACCCGTCGAACGCGGTGGCGCGCCGCCTGGCCGACATCAAGAAGCGGCAGGCGCCGCGCCCCATCGACCAGATCATCACGTCGATCTACGAGGGGCTGCGGGTCTCGAACGACCTCCTGACCGTCACCGGGCTGGCGAAGGGCTTCAACGGCAGTCCGCTGTTCGAGGGGCTCTCCTTCGACCTGCAGCGCGGCGACCGGGTCGCGGTGCTCGGCTCGAACGGCTCGGGCAAGTCGACGCTGCTCGACGTGCTCACCGGCGAGACCGAAGCGGATGCCGGGACCGTGCGCTGGGCGAAGGGCGCCCGGTTCGTGTCGTACAACGCGGTGTACGCCGCGCTGGACCTCGACGACACCGTCGGCCATGCGGTGAACGCCTACCCCGACTCGCTCGCGTTCACCGCGACGAAGAAGAGCGTGAACCGGTTCCTCGCGATGCTGCAGTTCTCCGAGGCCGACCTGCAACAGAAGATCGGCACCCTCTCGGGCGGCCAGCGCGCCCGAGTGGCGATCGCCCAGTGCCTGCTCTCGGGGGCGGCGGTGATCGTGCTCGACGAGCCGACGAACCACCTCGACATCACGTCGACCCAGGTGATGGAGCGGGCGCTCACCCACTTCCCGGGCGCCGTCATCGTCGTGTCGCACGACCGCTTCTTCGTCGACAAGCTCGCCGACCGCCTGCTCGTGTTCGACGGCACCCCGCAGGTGCGCGAGACGGCGGCGACCGGCGCGCTCTGAGCACCGACCGACGCGCGCCGCGCGCGCCGCGCTCGCG
>NZ_WJSP02000409.1 GCF_009720255.1 Agromyces humi
CGAGCCGCGCCGGGCCCGCGTCGCCGAAGTACCGCTTGCCCGACCCCATCACGACCGGCACGAGGTCGATGGCCACCTCGTCGACGAGTCCGGCGTCGAGTGCCTGCCCGGCGATCGTGCCGGCCGCGAGGGCGACGTCGCGCTCACCGGCGATCTCCCTCGCGCGGTCGATCGCGGCGGCGATGCCCGCGGTGACGAAGTGGAAGTCCTCTGAGCCGGGGTACGACCAGTCGCGAGGCGGCTCGTGCGTGAGCACCACGATGGGCACCCCGATCGGATGCCTCCCGTGCCAGCCGTCGGTGACGTCGAACAACTCGCGGCCGACCAGGAGGGCGCCGATCGAGTCGACCCACGACCGCCAGTAGTCGGCGCTCGCCTGCGT
This sequence comes from Agromyces humi, assembly GCF_009720255.1. Lineage (GTDB taxonomy): Bacteria > Actinomycetota > Actinomycetes > Actinomycetales > Microbacteriaceae > Agromyces > Agromyces humi. The sequence continues at coordinate 383 of NZ_WJSP02000409.1, forward strand.
GACGTGGAACGGCGGCAGCTCGCCCTCGTTCACGATCTCGACCTCGCCGTTCTCGTACCACTCGAACAGTTCGCCGATGCCGTTGTCGTCGAACGCGATGAACCCGTCGAGCGACATGGATGCGTTTGCGATGACCTTGCCCATGGCGGCACGGTAACCCCGTCGCGCGCCGGCCGGAAGGGGCTGCGCGGTGGGGTGGGCGATCAGCCGCCCGCGAACGGCGGCAGCACGTCGACGTTCGATCCGAGTGCGGCCGAACCGTCGCGTCGCACGACCCCGTCGACGAGGAACGACCCGTTCGCGACGACCCTGGCCATCGCCGAGCCGTAGCGCTGGACGAGGCGCTCGCGCAGCTCGCCGACCGTCGCTCCCGCCTCGGATGCCGCGAGGGTCTCCTGCTCGACGCCGGCCGCCTCGGCGGCAGCGGCGAAGTACCGCACGGTGACCTCAGCCACCGATGCCGCCCATCGACCGCACCGGGCGGTGGAAGTCGGCGGCGTCGATGCCGTGACCGGCCTGCTTGCCCCACATCGCCGCGCGCCACCGTTCGGCCAGCTCGGCGTCGGCAGCGCCCGCCCGCAGCATCCCGCGCAGGTCGGTCTCGTCGTCGCTGAACAGGCACGACCGAACAGAGCCCTCTGCCGTCAGCCGCGTGCGGTCGCAGGCGGCGCAGAACGAGCGCGTGACCGACGCGATGATGCCGACCGTGGCCGGACCGCCGTCGACCAGCCACTCCTCGGCCGGCGACGACGGGTCCTCGCGGGCGACGGCCTCGAGATCGAAGTGCTCGCCGAGCACCGCGAGCAGTTCGTCGGCATCGACCATGTTGTCGCGCTTCCACTGCTCGTCGGCGTCGAGCGGCATCTGCTCGATGAAGCGCAGCCGGCAGCCGTGCTCGACCGCCCACGCGAGCAGGGCGGGCGCGTCGTGCAGGGTCTCGCGCATCGCGACCGCGTTGACCTTGAGGGGGCCGAGACCGGCACGGTGCGCGGCGGCGATGCCGTCGAGCACGCGCGGCAGCCGGTCGCGGCGGGTGAGCCTCGTGAAGTGCTCGCGGTCCAGCGTGTCGAGCGACACGTTGACACGCGTGAGGCCGGCGTCCTTGAGTGCCTGCGCCTTCCGGTCGAGTCCGATGCCATTCGTGGTCAGCGCGAGCGGGATGCCCGGCGCTGCCGCGGAGCTCAGCGCGATGATCTCGACGAGGTCCGCCCGGGTCAGCGGCTCTCCGCCGGTGAAGCGCACCTCGCGCACGCCGAGGTCGTGCACGGCGATGCCGACGAGCCGTGCGATCTCGGACGCCGACAGCAGTTCGTCCTTGGGGATCACCGGCAGTCCCTCGGCGGGCATGCAGTACGTGCAGCGCAGCGAGCAGGCCGACGTGATCGACACCCGGAGGTCGTGGGCCACGCGCCCGAAGCGATCGACCAGCCCGGCCGCGTCGGGGCGCCCCTCGATCGACGGCGCGGCCGAAGGCGACCGGCGCACAGCCGGCATGCCGAGGGAGAGGGCGGCCATGCCATCCAGACTAGGCGCTCGTGCGTTTCGCGCCGATGTCGGTTTGCTGATCATGTCGCACCCGATCGCCTGAGAACGATGACAGCGGATGCCGTCGTCACTATCGTTGACGAGTCGGGAGGAGACGTCATGTCGTTCATCACTCGAGGGTTCAGCGGGCGAAGTCGCGATCGCGACGATCGCCTGCCACCCGGTCAGACCCTCGTCAGCGACTTCCCCGTGCTCTCCGCCGGGCCCACGCCCGAGGTCGAGACCGACGAGTGGGAGTTCACGATCCGCACCGAGTCGGCCGTGCACCGCTGGAACTGGGACGAGTTCATGGCGCTGAAGATCGACGACGTCGACACCGACATCCACTGCGTCACGCACTGGTCGAAGCTGGGCACCAGCTGGCGCGGCGTCTCGCTCGACACCCTCTTCGAGGATGTCGAGACCGAGCAGGAGTACGTCATGGCCCATAGCTATGGCGGCTACACGACGAACGTGCCGCTCGACGAGCTGCTCGACGGCAAGGCGTGGGTGGCGTTCGAGTTCGACGGGGAACCGCTCGACCCGGAGCACGGCGGCCCGGCCCGGCTGCTCGTGCCGCACCTCTACTTCTGGAAGAGCGCGAAGTGGGTGCGCGGGCTCACCCCCGGCGAGCTGCTGACGACCCCCGACGGCGGGCGCGGCATCCGCATCGAGCACCTCGACGCGAACGGCGCCGTCATCGGCGCCCAGCAGGTTCCGGATGCCGCGAGCCTCTGGTTCCCGATCGACGACGACGACGTGGCATCCGTGCGCCTCATCACCGACGTCATGCTCGACCGCGCCGGACGCCACGTGATCGAGCTGGCGCCCGTCGGCGCCCACCGCATCGTCGTCGACGGCACGCTTCGCGCCGAGTCCGACGTGCACGTCGGCGTCGAGGTCGTGCTGAACTCGAGCTACGCCAACCCGCAGACCGTCGAGACGGTGATCGAGACCGCCGCCCCGCGCACCGTGCGCATCGAGGCCGGCCTGCAGGTCATCGACGGCGAGTCCTACGGGCGGTTCGTGCGACTGCACTTCCGCTACCGCGCGCCGGGCCAGACGGCGGACGAGGAGCTCGACGAGGCCGTGGCGGCGGCCGTGGCATCCGACCTCGCCGTCGTCGTCGTGGGCACGAACCCCGAGACCGAGTCCGAGGGCTGGGATCGCCCGAACCTCGCGCTGCCCGCCCGGCAGAACGAGCTCGTGCGCCGCGTCGCCGC
>NZ_WJSP02000041.1 GCF_009720255.1 Agromyces humi
GTCTCGGGCCGACTGCTCGCCGAGATCGCCGGCCGTCTCCCCAACGCGCCCGTCCGCGTGGCCACCGAGGAGTCGCGCATCCAGGTCAGTTGCGGCTCAGCGAGCTTCACCCTCCTCTCGATGCCCGTCGAGGAATACCCGTCGATCCCCGAGATCGGTGCCGAGTCCGGCGTGGTGCCGGCCGAGGAGTTCGCGTCGGCAGTCGCGCAGGTCGCCGTCGCCGCATCCCGCGACGACGTCACCCCGGTCATCACCGGCGTGCAGCTCGAGGTCCGCGAGAACAACATCAGCCTCGTCGCCACCGACCGCTACCGCGTCGCCGTTCGCGAGATCGACTGGGACGGCGGCAACGTCGGCGGCAGCGAGGACGCGGTGACCGCGCTGGTTCCTGCCCGAACCCTGCAGGAGGTCGGCAAGACCTTCGGGCACTCGGGCACGATCTCGGTCGCGATCACGAGCCGCGACGACCGAGAACTCATCGCGTTCAGCGCCGAGAAGAAGACCGTCACCTCGCTGCTGATCAAGGGCAACTTCCCGCCCGTGCGCCGGTTGTTCCCCGAGACGGTCGACAACTACGCGGTGATGAACACCGCCGACCTCATCGAGGCGACCCGTCGTGTCGCGCTGGTGCTCGAGCGCGAGGCCGCACTTCGCTACAGCTTCTCGGCCGATGGGCTCACGCTCGAGGCGATCGGCAGCGAGCAGGCCCAGGCGTCCGAGACGATCGACGCGATCCTGACGGGCGACGACACGGTGGTCTCGCTGAAGCCGCAGTTCCTCCTCGACGGCCTCGGCGCCGTGCACTCGGAGTTCGTGCGCATCTCGTTCACCAAGACCGAGAACCCCAACAAGCCGGGCCCCGTGCTGATCACGAGCCAGACCTCGCGCGAGCAGGCCGGCGCCGACACCTACCGCTACCTGCTGCAGCCGAACCTCCTGCTGCGCTGAGTCCGGCGGCCCAGTCCGATCGCTCGACCCGGTGCGACCCCGGCTCGCCGTCGGTGGCGCGGGGTAGCGTTGGTTCGTTCGGATTCGAAGGGAGCCCCGCGTGCACGTCGCCCGCCTCTCCCTCACCGACTACCGCAACTACGAGCGCGCCGAACTCGTGCTCGGGCCGGGCGCGACGGTCCTCGTGGGCCGCAACGGCCAGGGCAAGACCAATCTCGTCGAGTCGATCGGCTACCTGTCGACGCTCGGGTCGCATCGGGTCTCGAGCGACCAGCCGCTGATCCGAGCCGGGGCGGATGCCGCAATCGTGCGGGCGCTGCTCGCGCATGGCGAGCGGGAGCTGCTCATCGAGTTGCAGCTCAATCGGCAGGGCGCCAATCGCGCCCAGCTCAACCGTTCGCCGGTGAAGACCCGCGAGCTCCCCCGGTATGCGCACAGCGTGCTGTTCGCTCCCGAGGACCTCGCGATCGTCCGCGGTGAGCCCTCGGTGCGCCGCCGCATGCTCGACGAGCTGCTCGTGCAGCGCACCCCGCGCCTCGCCGGCGTGATGGCCGACTACGAGCGCGTGCTCAAGCAGCGCAACTCGCTCCTCAAGAGCGCCAGGGCGCGCGGCCTCTCCGCCGACCGGCTGCCGACCCTCGACATCTGGGACGAACGCCTCGTCGACCTCGGGGCCGAACTCATCGACCAGCGCCTCACCCTCATCGACGAGCTGGCCGGTCCGCTCGCCGCCGCCTACCACTCGATCGTCGACGCCGACCACGCCCCCTCGCTGCAGCCGTCGCTGTCGATCGACGGTGCCGATCCCGACGACGACGTGCCCGCGGCATCCGCTGCGGCATCGGCTTCAGCGCTCACCGACGACGACGTGCCCGCGGCATCCGACACCCGATCGCGGTTCGCGGCCGCGCTGGGCGTGCTGCGCTCGAAGGAGCTCGAGCGCGGCATCACCCTCGCGGGTCCGCACCGCGACGACGTGCTGCTGCTGCTCAACGGGCTGCCGGCCAAGGGATATGCGAGCCACGGCGAATCGTGGTCGTTCGCGCTCGCCCTGCGCCTCGCCTCCGCCGAGCTGCTGCGCCGGGACTCGTCCACCGGCGATCCCGTGCTCGTGCTCGACGACGTGTTCGCCGAACTCGACCGGCTGCGCCGGCAGCGGCTGGCCGAGGCGATCGTCGGCTTCGAGCAGGTGCTCGTCACCGCTGCGGTGCTCGAGGACGTGCCCGAGCCGCTCACGGCGCGCATCGTGCACATCGAGGCCGGGCGCATCGTCGAATCCGCCGGCATCGTGGAATCCGAGGCGACGACGGATGTCTGACGCGTCCCGCTCCGAGGCCGCCCGGGTCTACCAGCACTTCCGCGAGATCTTCGGCGACCACCGGCCGCGACCCGGCCGGGCGCGGGCCCGAACCCGCGAGGTCTCCGGCAGCGAGCCGTTCACGCCCGGTCGCGACCCCAAGCCGCTCGCGGCGGCGATCGACGGACTCACGACGCAGCTCGGATGGTCGGCGCCGCTCTCGCAGCACGAGGTGCTCGCCTCATGGGCCGAGGTCGCGGGCGACGAGATCGCGAAGCACTCCGACGCCATCGCCATCGAGGGCGGGGTGCTGCAGGTGCGCTGCGAGTCCACGGCGTGGGCCACGCAGCTCCGTCTGATGCGCACCGACCTGGTCACGCGCATCCTCGACAGGTACCCCGGAGCGGGCGTCGAGACGATCCGCTTCCAAGGGCCGGATGCCCCCACCTGGAAAAGGGGTCCCAGATCGGTTCCAGGGCGTGGTCCACGCGATACCTACGGCTGACACGGCAAATTCGGTCACTTCGCCTGTCTGATCGCCTCAGATCGGCGCTTCCGGGTCGGTGAGCACCCTCCGTTTGATAGGATGAAGGGTCGCCAGAATGACGGTCAGGAGCCCGATTCACACATGACAGCCGAACCCACGAAGGCCGAGCAGTCACCGGCATACGGTGCTGATGAGATCCAGGTACTCGAGGGCCTCGAAGCGGTTCGCAAGCGGCCGGGTATGTACATCGGCTCGACGGGTCCCCGAGGCCTGCACCATCTCGTCTCCGAGATCGTCGACAACTCGGTCGACGAAGCGCTTGCGGGCCACGCCACGACCATCGACGTCACGATCCTGGCCGACGGCGGCGTTCGTGTCATCGACGACGGCCGCGGCATCCCGGTCGACGTCCACAAGACCGAGGGCCGTTCCACGGTCGAGGTCGTCCACACGGTGCTGCACGCCGGCGGCAAGTTCGGCGGCGGCGGGTACGCGGTCTCGGGCGGACTGCACGGCGTCGGGGCATCCGTCGTCAATGCGCTCTCGACCAAGTTCGACGTGGCGGTGCGCCGGCAGGGCCACGTGTGGCGCCAGTCCTTCACCGTCGGCGTGCCCGACGCCCCGCTCTCGAAGGACGAGCCGAGCGACGAGACCGGCACCATGACGACGTTCTGGCCGAGCCCCGACATCTTCGAGACCGTCGAGTTCGACTACGAGACGCTGCGCGCGCGCTTCCAGCAGATGGCGTTCCTCAACAAGGGCCTGCGCATCACGCTGACCGACGAGCGCGTGGGCCACGTCGACATCGACCCCGACGACACGGCGGCGACCGAGGCCGAGCCCGCGGCGCCGCGGACCGACACGTTCCTCTACGAGCGCGGCCTGGTCGACTACGTCGAGTACCTGAACCGCTCGAAGAAGTCCGACCTCGTGAACGAGGAGATCATCTCGTTCGAGACCGAGGACACCGAGCGCAAGATCGCGCTCGAGGTCGCGATGCAGTGGACGACGGCGTACACGGAGTCGGTGCACACCTACGCGAACACGATCAACACCCACGAGGGCGGCACGCACGAGGAGGGGTTCCGGGCGGCGCTCACCACGCTCATCAACCGCTACGCGCGTGAGAAGGGCATCCTCAAGGAGAAGGACGACAACCTCTCCGGCGACGACGTGCGCGAAGGCCTCACGGCGGTCATCTCCGTGAAGCTCTCCGAGCCGCAGTTCGAGGGCCAGACCAAGACGAAGCTCGGCAACACCGAGGCGAAGTCGTTCGTGCAGAAGGTCACCGGCGACCAGCTCACCGACTGGTTCGAGCGCAATCCCGGCCCGGCCCGCGACATCATCCGCAAGGCCATCCAGGCCGCGACCGCGCGCCTCGCGGCTCGCAAGGCCCGTGAGGCCACACGCCGTAAGGGGCTGCTCGAGTCGGGCGGCATGCCCGGCAAGCTGAAGGACTGCTCGTCGAAGGACCCCTCGGTCTCCGAGATCTTCATCGTCGAGGGCGACTCGGCCGGCGGCTCCGCCGTGCAGGGGCGCAACCCCGAGACGCAGGCGATCCTGCCGCTGCGCGGCAAGATCCTCAACGTCGAGAAGGCGCGCCTCGACCGGGCACTTGCGAACAACGAGGTGCAGGCCATGATCACGGCGTTCGGCGCCGGCATCGGCGAGGACTTCAACCCCGAGAAGGCCAGGTATCACAAGATCGTGCTCATGGCCGATGCCGACGTCGACGGCCAGCACATCACGACGCTGCTGCTCACGCTGGTGTTCCGCTACATGCGCCCGCTCATCGAGCTCGGCTACGTGTATCTCGCGCAGCCGCCGCTCTACCGCCTCAAGTGGACCAACGCCGAGCACCAGTTCGTCTACTCCGACAAGGAGCGCGATGCGCTGCTCGCCGACGGCACGGCGAAGGGATGGCGCATCCCCAAGGACAACGGCATCCAGCGCTACAAGGGTCTCGGCGAGATGAACCACCAGGAGCTCTGGGAGACCACGATGAATCCCGAGACCCGCACCCTGCTCCAGGTGACCATGGACGATGCGGCCGCCGCCGACGAGATCTTCTCGACCCTGATGGGCGAGGACGTCGAGAGCCGCCGCAACTTCATCCAGAAGAACGCGAAGGACGTGCGCTTCCTTGACATCTGACACCGTGAACCCCGGCACCGACGCGAACGACGAGGGCCCCGGCATCCACGGCCGGATCGACCAGGTCGACCTGCAGCTCGAGATGCAGCGGTCGTACCTCGACTACGCGATGAGCGTGATCGTCGGGCGTGCGCTGCCCGACGTGCGCGACGGCCTGAAGCCCGTGCACCGCCGCGTGATCTACGCGATGTACGACGGCGGATACCGGCCCGACAAGTCGTTCTCGAAGTGCGCCCGCGTGGTCGGCGACGTGATGGGGCAGTTCCACCCGCACGGTGACACCGCGATCTACGACGCCCTCGTGCGCCTCGTGCAGCCGTGGAGCCTGCGGTACCCGCTCGCGCTCGGCCAGGGCAACTTCGGCTCGCCGGGCAACGACGGCGCGGCCGCCCCCCGGTACACCGAGACGAAGATGGCCCCGCTCGCGCTCGAGATGGTGCGCGACATCGACGAGGATACCGTCGACTTCCAGGACAACTACGACGGTCACACGCAGGAGCCGTCGATCCTGCCCTCGCGGTTCCCGAACCTCCTCGTCAACGGGTCCGTCGGCATCGCCGTCGGCATGGCGACGAACATCCCGCCGCACAACCTGCGCGAAGTGGCATCCGGCGCCCAGTGGTACCTCGACCACCCCGAGGCCACCCGCGAGGAGTTGCAGGAAGCGCTCATGCAGCGCATCAAGGGGCCCGACTTCCCGACCGGCGCGCAGATCCTCGGCGTCAAGGGCATCACCGACGCGTACCGCACCGGCCGCGGGTCGATCACCATGCGTGCGGTCGTCTCGGTCGAGGAGCTGCAGGGCCGCACCTGCCTCGTCGTCACCGAGCTGCCGTACCAGGTGAACCCCGACAACCTGGCGATCAAGATCGCCGACCTGGTGAAGGACGGCAAGATCGGCGGCATCGCCGACATCCGCGACGAGACCTCGGGCCGCACCGGCCAGCGCCTCGTGATCGTGCTGAAGCGCGACGCGGTCGCGAAGGTCGTGCTGAACAACCTCTACAAGCACACGCAACTGCAGGACAACTTCGGCGCGAACATGCTCGCCATCGTCGACGGCGTGCCCCGCACGCTCTCGATCGACGGCTTCATCGCGCACTGGGTCGACCACCAGATCGACGTGATCGTGCGTCGCACTCAGTTTCGGCTACGCCGGGCCGAGGCGCGCATGCACATCCTGCGCGGCTACCTCAAGGCGCTCGACGCACTCGATGAGGTCATTGCGCTCATCCGCCGATCGCCCACCGTCGAGGAGGCGCGCGACGGCCTGATCGAGCTGCTCGACATCGACGAGCTGCAGGCACGCGCGATCCTCGAGCTGCAGCTCCGCCGGCTCGCGGCCCTCGAGCGGCAGAAGATCATCGAGGAGGCCGAGGAGCTCGAGGCCGAGATCACGGACTACCGCGAGATCATCGCCTCGCCGGCACGTCAGCGCACGATCGTCTCCGACGAGCTCGCCGAGATCGTCGACAAGTTCGGCGACGAGCGGCGCACGCACATCATGCCCGGCTACGACGGAGACATGTCCGTCGAAGACCTCATTCCCGAAGAGGAGATGGTCGTCACCGTCACCCGCGGCGGCTACGTGAAGCGCACCCGCAGCGACAACTACCGTTCGCAGCACCGGGGCGGCAAGGGCGTCAAGGGCGCGCAGCTGCGCGCCGACGACGTGGTGGAGCACTTCTTCGTGACCACCACGCACCACTGGCTCCTCTTCTTCACGAACATGGGCCGCGTCTACCGCGCGAAGGCGTACGAGATCGCCGAGGGCGGTCGCGACGCGAAGGGCCAGCACGTCGCGAACCTGCTCGAGATGCAGCCCGACGAGCAGATCGCCGAGATCCTCGACATCCGCGACTACGAGGTGGCGAAGTACCTGGTGCTCGCCACCCACGACGGGCTCGTCAAGAAGACCGAGCTCACCGCCTACGACACCAACCGCTCACGCGGCGTCATCGCGATCAACCTGCGCGAGGGCGACGAGCTCGTCTCGGCGATGCTCGCAGACGAGCACGACGAGATCCTGCTCGTGTCGAAGAAGGGCATGTCGCTCCGGTTCGAGGCGACCGACGAGGCGCTGCGGCCCATGGGCCGCTCGACGTCGGGCGTGAAGGGCATGAGCTTCCGCAATGGGGACAGCCTGCTCGAGGCATCCGTCGTCGCCCACTCGAATGGGGACGTCGACGTCGAGGCTGCCGAAACGGGCGTCGATGACGCCGGCCAGAAGCTCAGTCCGTCCGACACGTACGTGTTCGTGGTGACCGAGGGCGGCTACGCCAAACGAACCCGCGTCGAGGACTACCGCAAGCAGCAGCGCGGCGGACTCGGCATCAAGGTCGCCAAGCTGAGCGACGATCGTGGCGATCTCGCCGGCGCGCTCATCGCCTCCCGGGCCGACGAGGTGCTGGTGGTTCTTGCCAGCGGCAAGGTGGTACGCTCTGACGTCGCCGAGGTTCCCGCCAAGGGCAGGGACACGATGGGCGTCGTGTTCGCGAAGTTCGCGGATGACGACCGGATCATCGCCATCGCGAAGAATTCCGAACGGAATCTCGTGGAGGAGGCCGCAGAGTCCGAAGCGGCCGAGCCCGCGGGAGAGGAGTAACCGTCTATGAGTAGCGTCGCCGAGAAGCTGGCCCGCAAGTCCAACCGCCGGCCCCCGGCAAAGCAGGTGCGCCTGCGCCTGGTCTACATCGACTTCTGGTCGGCGGTGAAGCTCTCGTTCCTCGTGGCCGTGTGCTTTGCGGTGATCAGCATCGTCGTGACGTTCCTCATCCACACGGTGCTGAGCTCCACGGGCATCTTCGAGCAGGTCAACTCGCTGGTGCAGGATGTCGCGGGCTCGAGCGGCGACCTCACGTCGGTGCTCTCGCTCGGCAACGTCATGGGCTTCGCGGTCGTCGCGGCCCTGCTCAACCTCGTCGTGACCACCGCGCTCGGAGCGATCATCGCGGTGCTCTACAACCTCAGCGTCAAGATCACCGGCGGCCTGCTCGTCGGCTTCACCAACAACTGACGCCGGGGTTCGGCTCGATTCGGAGATTCCTGCAGCGTCAGGTAGTCTTTCCTTCGGCCGAAATTCGGGGATATAGCTCAGGCGGTTAGAGCGCTTCGCTGATAACGAAGAGGTCCGAGGTTCAAGTCCTCGTATCCCCACTCCGATAATTCCAAAGCCGCGGATGTCACGGCATCCGCTCCGGGGCCTTAGCTCAGTTGGTAGAGCGCCTGCTTTGCAAGCAGGATGTCAGGAGTTCGAATCTCCTAGGCTCCACAGTATTCATGGCGTTTCCGCCCTTGCTCGCGGAGATCCGTCCGGTCGTTCGGTCGAGATTCACATGTGATGGTGCTACTGATGAAGAACTTCATTGGTTGGACCACGCGACATGAACTCCGCCGAACCTTCCCCCGCACCGGGTCGAGCCCGATTCTCGCGGGTGGCCGCAGCCTCGGCGCTCGCGCTGGCGGCAGGTGCGATCGGGATCGTCGGGGGGCAGGCCGGCACCCCGACAGGCGCGCCTGACGCCCATGGCGCCGGAACCCCTGCGGCTCCGATCGCCACGGCGAAACCCGAGGTGGTCGTCGTGCACGGCGGGATACCTGCGGCTCCCGACACCACGGCCACCCCCGAGGTCGTCGCCGTGTGGGCCAGGGCCGACGAGGGCTGGATCCTCGTCTACGACGACGGACGGGTGCTCTCCCACCCTGAGGTCGGCCCCGTCTTCGAACGCCGCCTGAGCCCGCGCGGACTGAACCTCGTTCGCAGCGGGACGGTCGAGCCGCGGGACCTCCAGCTCTACCTGAGCATCAGCGTGCCGACGGAGGCGTGGGCGGATCCCATCCCCGAGACATTCCGGCCCGACCGCTACGCGGTGTGCAAGCTCGATGCGGACGCCAGTCCTGAAGACGCAGGCGCGCTCGGGGACGTGGGGTCGATCTGGCGTCGGCTTCCCTCGCAGATGCAGGCGCTCCTCCGTGCAGGTCGGGTACTGAGCTTCGCGGTCGACCCGGTCGAGGGCCGCAGCGTCTTCCTCGGGCAGGAGGGCCATCACCTCGTGCGCGGCCCCGGGCGGGCGTGTTTCGTGCTGAGCCCCGGCCAGGCCCGCGCCGCCTGGGCGCTCACCGAACCGTTGGGCAGCTCCGGCGAGGAAGTCGGCGAACTGCGGTCCACCGAGACCAGCATCGCCGAACCGATCGGGGTCGCCGACTCGGACTTCCTGTTCCTGGCCGTCCCACTACTGCCCCACGGCGGCTGGATCGTGTGGGGCCACTGACGCCGCCCACGACCCGACGGGCCGCTCGGTGCCGCGGGTACAGTGTCGGGATGGACATCCGCATCGCCGCGTATGGCGTGATCATCCGCGACGGGCAGATCCTGCTGTCGCACTGGAACGAGCACGGGCGATCCGGCTGGACGCTGCCCGGGGGCGGCGTCGAGGGCGCAGAGCATCCCGTCGCCGCGGCGAAGCGCGAGATCTTCGAGGAAACCGGGTATGAGGCATCCGTCGACCGGCTGCTCGGCATCGACACCATGGTGGTGCCTGCCGCCAGGCGGCACTCGGGCACCGACCCGCTCTACGCCATGCGCATCGTCTACCGCGCCAGCGTGCTCGGCGGCGCGCTCCGCAACGAGGTCGGCGGATCGAGCGATGAGGCGCGCTGGTTCCCCGTCGCCGAGGTGCCGCAGTTGCACCGGGTGAGCCTGCTCGACATCGGACTGCGGCTCAACGCGGCCGAACCTGCCGACGGGGTGGCACCGCAGGCCGAGGGCTGACGGGGAACGCCGCCCCGGCTTGGCGCAGGTCGGCGTCGACAACGCAGCGGCCTGTGCCGCCGATGCGCTCTCGACGCCGACCTGTGCAGCCGAGGCCCCCGCGGAAGTTCTCCCCGAGACGAGGTCGCCCCGCGGGGGGCTCGGTGATTCCGCCACCCATGATCAGGCGAGCGGGGTGGCGAGGGTGACCAGACGGTACTGGTCCTGGTGTGCACGCTCGGCGGCCCGAGCGGTGTGACGGTGCAGGTGCACCGCGTCGTGCGCGCGGCGCTCATCCTGTCGGCGGGTCCACGCGAGCAGCGCGAGACCGGCACGGCGGGCGAGGCGCTCGTGCAGTTGGCGTGCCTGGGCACGCAGTTCGGTGGCTTGGCCCTGGCGAGCCGAACCGGCGGTGAGAGAACTCGTGTTCACGGTGTTTCCTTCGATGTGTGGTGGTGCGGGTGATGGAGCCCGTCCGGCACGGTGCCGGACGAGTGAGCGGTCCGTCGGTGGTGCGGTGGTGCGGTGGTGCCGGCGGGCTCGCGGACGGACCGGCGCGAGCGACGCACGTCGATGACTCCGGGCACGCGAGAGCGCGATGGCGGAGTGGGGCGGTGAGCGATCGGGAAGTCCGATGCGGGTGGCGGCCGTTGCGGCGGCGATCGAACGATCGCGAGGCGACGGATGCCGCGGCACAGATGCCGCGCGGTCACGCCGTGGAGGGCGCGGAGCCGGTCAGGCGCGGAGGCGCGTGACGACGGGGCGAACTAGCAGGCCGGCTGCGTGAGGAGGACTCCCGTGCGCCGCGCCGTGAAGATGGGCTGCTGTGACTGCATCATGGGTATCAACTCCTCTCGGTTTCTGCGTGTGTCTGACCGAGAGTTGAGACTAGCGGGGAATTCAGGCCGGACGCAAGGCGATTTCCCAGATTCGTCGGAAATCAGTGCTGGCACGGACGGGAGAGGGGTGCCTGCACCCGTCGTACGCGGCATCCGGGGGCATGACGAAGGCCCCGCCTGCGAACACAGGCGGGGCCTTCGGACATCAGATCTGATCGACAGCGGCTCAGATCGCCGGAGTGGTCGACGCGCTCGTCGACGGCGTGGGCTCGTCGTCGGCGACCCACAGCTCATCGTCTGCGCGGAAGGTCTGCCAGACGGCGTACGCGACGCCGGCGGCGGCGATGATGCCCGCACCGATCGCCAGGTAGGTACCGACCCCAGCGCCCTTCTTCTCCTTGACGACGGCAGCGGCCCTCGGCGAGATGCGCTCGACGGCACGACGCACGCGCGCGTCGTTGGCGATGTCGCCGATCGAGAGCACCGAGCCGAGCGCGTTGCCCAGCGTGCGCTCGGCAGAGCTGCCGGCGACGCGCACGTAGCCCTTGGCCTGCTCCACCCCCGGACGCACATAGCTCTCGTAGCCGGTGCGCACACGCGGGACGAACTCCTCGCGCGTCAGATGGCCGAGCTGACGCTTGGCCTCCTGTGCGACGTCATTGGCGCGCTCCAGCACATCCTGCTGGACCCCCCAAAGTTCCTCCGCACTGCTGCGCAGCCGCTTGAGTTCCTTCCGGCGCTTGCGTGACAGGCTCATCTCGACCTCCATCGTTGTGCAGCGAACCCCTCCATCTTGCCACCGAAACGGCTGGAAACGGGGTGGGAGTCGGAATCCTTCATGCCGCTTGACGAATCCACGCGTGACAGAATAAGGGCATGCCGATTCCCACCGCAGTCGCGACCCTCAACACCAACCTCGGACCCATCAAGGTCGACCTGTACGGGCACCAGGCCCCGAAGACCGTCAAGAACTTCGTCGGCCTCGCGACCGGCGAGATCGAATGGACCCACCCCGCCACCGGCGAGAAGTCGAACGACCCGCTGTACGACGGCGTCGTCTTCCACCGCATCATCCCCGGCTTCATGATCCAGGGCGGCGACCCGCTCGGCCACGGCGTCGGCGGACCCGGCTACCAGTTCGACGACGAGATCAACTCCGAGCTCGACTTCACCGAGCCCTACGTGCTCGCTATGGCCAATGCCGGCATCCAGGGCGGGCGTGGCACCAACGGCTCGCAGTTCTTCATCACCGTCGGTCCCACCACCTGGCTGCAGGGCAAGCACTCCATCTTCGGCAAGGTGACGGATGCCGCGAGCCAGGCCGTCGTCGACAAGCTGGCCTCGGTGCCCACCGACGGTCGTGACCGCCCCCTCGACGACGTCGTCATCGAGAGCATCACGATCGAGCAGGCCTGACGCTCCGGTGAGTGAGGCGGGCGCCGATCGCACGAACTTCTGCTACCGGCATCCCGACCGGCAGAGCTACATCCTCTGCCAGCGGTGCGGGCGCACCATCTGCCCCGAGTGCCAGACGCAGGCGCCCGTCGGAGTGATCTGCCCCGAGTGCATGCGGGAGCAGCGGGCGACCGCGCCACGCACGAAGCCGGCTGCGTGGACGCGCGTGCGCTCCGCAGCCGGGCGAGGCGCCCCGGTGGTGACGTATTCCCTCATCGGCATCACCGCGCTGGTGTACCTGCTGCAGTGGATCCCCGGACTCGGCGTGACCAACGCGCTGTTCTTCAGCCCGGTGTTCATGACCGAGGTGCTGCCCGAGCCTTGGCGCGCGATCACGTCGGTGTTCCTGCACTCGACCTCGTTGTTCGTGCACATCCTCCTGAACATGTACACGCTGTGGATCTTCGGGCGGCTGCTCGAGCCGATGCTCGGGCGCATCCGGTTCCTGGCGCTCTACCTCATCAGCGGCCTCGCCGGTTCGATCGGGGTGGTCGTCTTCGCCGCGCCCACCACTCAGGTGCTCGGGGCATCCGGCGCCATCTTCGGGCTCATGGGCGCGTTCGTGGTCATCCAGCGCCGCCTCGGCGGCAACATGACGCAGCTCTACGTCCTGCTGGCGATCAACCTGGCCATCGGGTTCATCCCGGGCGCCAACATCTCGTGGCAGGCGCACCTCGGGGGACTGATCGGTGGGGCGCTCGTGGGACTGATCCTCCTCGAGACCCGGAGCCGGTCGCGACGCGGCCTGCAGATCGGCCTGCTCATCGGCCTCGCGGTCGTGCTCTACGTCATCGGCACGGTCGTGGCGCGGTGGAAGATCGGTGCGTTCTAGTTATCCACAGCCGCGTCCACAGCTGGGGAGAATTACACGGCTGTAGTTGACGCCAATACAGGGGACACGAGCACATTCAGGGGTGTGCATAACCTGTGGAGAACACGCAGAGAGCGGGCGGATGCCGCAGCATCCGCCCGCTCTCAGTGCTCGTGAGTCAGCGCCAGCGCGTCGTCATCAGGAATCCGACGAATGCGATGCCGAAACCGATGAGGATGTTCCACGAACCGAGGTCGGCGATGGGCAGCCGGCCCTGGCTCACGTAGAAGACGATGATCCAGGCGAGCCCGAGCAGCATGAAGCCGAACATGACGGGCTTGAACCAGACGGGGTTGGGGGCTTCTTCGCCGGTCGCCTGCTCCGCGCGCGCGGGCTTCGATGATTTGGTACGTGCCATGCGGGCGATTCTATCCGAGCCGGACCGGTACTCCCAGCCGAGGCCGGTCGGCGACGAATAGAATCGACCTCATGTCCGCCGAACAGCCGCCGCGCCACGCGTCACGTGGGTCCGCCCGCGCAGCGCGTCCCCGCCGCGTGAGCGTCGTCGGCGTCCTCGGTGAACTGCTCCTCACCGCCGGTGCGCTGATCCTGCTCTTCCTCGGCTGGCAGTTGTGGTGGAACGACGCGATCATGGCGGGGCAGCAGTCGGCCGCGGCATCCGACCTCGGTGCGGAGTGGCTCGAAGAGGGCAAGGCGGCCCGTGGCGACGCGCCGGCGCCCGACCCCGCGACGTATGGCGACCCGGTGGTCGGTCCGGCCACCTACGGCGACGGTGAGGCGTTCGCGGTGATGTACGTGCCGCGCTTCGGTGGGGACTCGCAGCGTCGAGTCGCAGAGGGCACCGGCCTGAACGTGCTGAACAGCACCGAGCTGGGCATCGGACACTACCCCGGCACGCAGATGCCGGGCCAGGTGGGCAACTTCGCGATCGCGTCGCACCGCAGCGCCTACGGCGGCGGCATGCACGAGATCGAGCAGCTGCAGCTGGGCGACGCGATCTACATCCAGACCGCTGACGGCTGGTACACCTACCGCTTCCGCGACTTCGAGTACGTCACGCCCTCGACCGTCGACGTGCTGGCGCCCGTGCCGCACCATCCCGACCTGCAGCCGACCGACCGCGTCGTGACCCTCACCAGCTGCAACCCGCTCTACTCCACGGCAGAGCGCATCATCGCCTACGGCGTGCTCGAATCCTGGCAGCCGAGCACCGCCGGCCCGCCGGCCGAGATCGCCGACGTCGTCGCCACCTGGGGGTCCTGAGCCATGTACGGTGCGCTGTGGCGCGTGCTTCCCGGACCGGTGTGGGTGCGGGTCCTCCTCGCGCTCATCCTGCTCGTCGCCGTCGTCTTCGTGCTCTTCACCTGGGTCTTCCCCTGGGTCGACGGCATCATCAACCCGATTCAAGTCACGGTGGACACATGACCCGAGTACTCGTCGTCGACAACTACGACAGCTTCGTCTACACGCTGAACGGCTACCTGCAGGAGCTCGGCGCCGAGACCGAGGTGGTGCGCAACGACGACATCGCCGTGGCCGACGTGCCTGCGCGCATCGCGGAGTACGACGCGGTGCTCATCTCGCCCGGGCCGGGCAAGCCGTCGGACGCCGGCGTCTCGATCCCGGTCGTGAACGCGGCGCTCGCGTCGGGTCAGCCCATCCTCGGCGTGTGCCTCGGACACCAGGCGATCGCGGAGGCGTTCGGTGCGACGGTCACCAACGCCGAGGAGCTCATGCACGGCAAGACGTCGCGCATCACGCACGACGACAGCGACTTCTACGACGGGGTGCCGCAGCCGTTCACGGCGACGCGCTACCACTCGCTGGCGGTCGTCGACGGCACGGTGCCGAACGACCTCGTCATCACCAGCCGCACGCAGGGCGGCGTGATCATGGGACTCCGTCACGAGACCGCGCCGATCTTCGGGGTGCAGTTCCACCCCGAGTCGGTGCTCACCGAGGGCGGCTACCGCATGCTCGGCAATTGGCTGGCCGTCGCCGGACTGCCGACGGCACGCGAGCGCGCCGAGCACCTCAACCCGCTGATGCGGGCGAACTGATCCGGCTCGACCGCGTGCGTCAGCCCGCGCAGTAGGTCCGGCTCGACCGCGTGGGTCAGCCCGCGCAGTAGGTGAGCTCGACCGACGACTTCTGCGGCACGTCTCCGGGCGCCAGCGACTGCTGCGTGACCGGCGACCCGGGCTGCGACTTGCACGCGGCGTCGGGCTTGGGCACCGGCGTGAGCTGCAGGTTCTCGGCGGACAGGTACGACGACGCAGCCGAGAGCGTCTGGCCGGTGAGGTCGGTGAGCGTCACGAGCCCGCTGGAGATGCGGAAGTCGACCGACGACCCCGACTCCGCCGACGTGCCGGCCTCGGGTGTCGTGCCGAGCACCGTGTCGGCAGGGACCGTCGGGGAGTTCTCGCGGGTCTCGGTGCCGGGCGCGAGCCCGGCAGCCTGCACGTCGGCCTTCGCCTGATCGAGCGGCTTGTTGCGCACATCGGGAACCGTCACCGGTTCCTTGCCAGTCGACACGTACACGGTGACGGCGGTGCCGGTGTCGACGATCTCACCGTTCGGCGGATCCGTGCGGATGACCTGGTCGGCCGGCACCGAATCGCTCGACTCGTCGATGCGCGTCGCCGGCAGGCCGAGTTCTTGGAGTTGCTGCACCGCCTGCTCGTAGGTGCTGCCGGTGAGCACCGGGATCTCGCGGGCGTTCGAGGGCAGGTCGTCGGTCGGCTGGAGGTTGAACGCCCAGTACATGACGGCCACCACGATCACGATCACGCCGATGATGCCCGACCAGATCCAGATCGCCGGGGGACGCCGCTGGGTGCGGGTCATCGTCTCGTCCTCGGTGAGCTGGCGCAGGGCGAGCTCCGAGCTGGAGAGCGATCCGGTGGGTGCGCCGAAGAGCATGGTCGCCTCGTCGGGCTGGCGGTGCACCGGAACCCGGCCGGATGCCGCGGTGTCGACGTCGGCGCGGAACTCGGCGGCGCTCTGGTAGCGCTGCTCCCGGTTCTTCGCGAGGGCGTGCAGCACGACCGCGTCGAGCGCCGGCGAGACCTTGGGGTTGATGACGCTCGGCTTGACCGGACGTTCGCTCACGTGCTGGTAGGCCACTGCGACCGGGGTGTCGCCCCGGAACGGCGGACGACCCGTGAGCATCTCGAAGAGCACCACACCGGTCGAGTAGAGGTCGGTGCGGGCATCGACGGTCTCGCCCTTGGCCTGCTCGGGCGAGAAGTACGACGCCGTGCCGAGGATCGCCGTGGTCTGCGCGACGGTGGTCGCCGAATCGGACACTGCTCGAGCGATGCCGAAGTCCATCACCTTCACCTGGCCGGTGGTGGTGATCATGATGTTGCCCGGCTTGATGTCGCGGTGCACCACGCCGGCTCGATGCGAGTACTCGAGCGCGGTGAGCACGCCGTCGATGACGCGCACGGCCGCCACGGGCTCGAGCGGACCGTCGTGGATGATGTCCTTGAGGAGTCGGCCCTCGACGTACTCCATCACGATGAACGGCAACTGCACCTCGTGCCCGCGGCCGTCGATCACGGTCTCCTCGCCCGCGTCGAACACGCGCACGATGGTCGGGTGCGCCATGCGCGCAGCGGACTGCGCCTCCTGGCGGAACCGCATGCGGAAGGCCGGATCGGTGGCGAGTTGCGGCTTCAGCAGCTTGATGGCGACCTGGCGGCCGAGCCGGGTGTCGGTTCCGACGTGGACGTCGGACATGCCGCCGCGACCGATGAGCGCGCCGACGCGGTAGCGCCCCGCGAGCACGCGTCCTTCATCGCTCACCGTGCAGCTCCGTCCTCGTGTCTCGTGGCCCGTCAGTATGGAATGTCGACGCTATTCGATGTCGACCGTGAGGGCCGGGGAGAACGGCGAATCGAGCTGGCCGCAGAAGTAGCGATAGGTCACGTCGAACGAGCCGCCGGGGGTGTTGTTGACGTTGACCTGGGCACTCGTGGTGCCCGGGCCGAAGACCGGGTTGTTCGGCACCGTGGCGTCACCGGTGACCGAGACCTCGTAGCCGCTGAGCGTCTGGCCGGCCGGGCATGACTGGGCGGTCCAGCTCACCGTGATCTGGCCGACGTTGGGCTTCACCGGATTGCTCGCGGTCGTGGTCGGCGCAGCCGTCGGCGCGCTCGGAGCGACCGGGTCCGTGAGGTACGTCAGCGTGATGGTTGTGCCGGGCTGCACGGGGCCGCTCGGGTTGACCTCGGAGACGGTGTTCGCGAGTCCGGGCTCGGTCGCTGCGGCGCCCGCCTCACGCACGACGGGCAGGCCGAGCGCCTCGATCTGCGCGGCCGCATCGTCGACGTTCATGCCGATGTAGGAGTTGCGGTCGATCTGGATCGTCTGGGGAGCCTCGCTCGTGGGCGGTGCGCTCGTCGGCGCCTTCGTGGGCGTCGAGCTCGTGGTCGGTCGCGCCGAAGTGGATGCGGGATCCTTGCCGCCGCCGCCGTCGTCGTTGTTCATCGCGAGGGCGATGATCGTGCCGATCAGGACGATCGCGAGGATCGCGATGAGCACGATCAGCGGCCAGGTCCACGGGCTGCGCTTCTTCTTCGCGGGCTCGTCGACGACGACCTCGCTGTCGACCGCAAAACGATCGCCGCGGACGGGCAGCTGGCCGCGCTGGTCGCAGGCGTACAGGTCCCCCGCATCCCGAAGCGGGACGAGGGAACTGGTCAGGCGTAGCTGAGGGTCGCCCTCATC
>NZ_WJSP02000410.1 GCF_009720255.1 Agromyces humi
CGGACCGCCGCGTCCCACTGCGCCGACGCCTCGACGTGCTCTCGGGCATGGGCCTCGCGAGCGGTCGCGGCACGGGAATCGGCAGCGGCAGCGGTGGCGTGCAGGCCGGCGCTGCCGACGGCGAGCAGGGCGACGGTGGCGACGACGGCGAGTTTCTCGAAGGTGGACATCGTCGAGCAGCATATTCGAACTCATTCGCCCGCCGAGCGCAAGCCCTTTCCCTGACCGCGATCGCGTGCTGGACTGACCCGATTGATCGGGGACCGCGACCACGCGGCCCCCACCGGACGGCCCTGCGGGGAGGCTGACCGTCGCCTCGGGGACCATGACATGAGGGAGACGACGACGTGCTCCGAGTTCCACCCAGAATGATCGGCGCCGCGCTGACGGGCGTCGTCGCGGTCGCGATGGTCGCGGCATCCGCAGGGCCGGCCAGTGCCGCGCCCGACAACCTGCCCGGTGAGCCCACGCTCACCCTGCCGATCAACGACAGCGAGGCGGGCGGCACCTACGACCAGGACTTCGTGCGCGCCTATGCGGGGGCCACCCCCGACGGCACGCCCGTCTACATCTACGTGCCGGCGGGCACCCCGCTCGACGGCTCGGCACCGACCGGCGTCGCCAGCCTCGACCCTGCCTTCGATCCCAACCCCGATGACGAGTTCGTGCCCTGCGCGGACGCCAGCGCGGAGGACTACACCCTCACGCAGGCGCAGATCGACTACCTCGGTGCCGAGCTGTCGAACCAGATCGTCGCGGTCGACGAGGAGCACTTCGGCCCGATGGATGCCGCGGACCCGAGCGAACCGGCCAGCGACTCGCTCGTCATGCTCGTCTACAACGTGCAGGACGCGAACTACTACGACTGCGCCGAGACGACCTACACGGCCGGCTACTTCGCGCCCGACTACATCGAGTCGTCGGGCATGAACGCGATCGTCGTGGACGCCTTCGACTGGGCGAACCGCGTCGGACCGGCCGACTCGGAGTGGAACGACGACGACCCCGACAACGACCAGCCCACCCTCTACGAGGGCGTGATCGCCCACGAGCTGGAGCACCTGCTGCACAACTACAGCGACCCGGGCGAGCTGTCGTGGGTCGACGAGGGCCTCGCGGACTTCGCGGTGTTCCTCAACGGCTACGACGTCGGCGGATCGCACCTCACGTACCACCAGGTCTTCTACGCCGACACGTCGCTCACGCGCTGGGCGGGCGGGCTGCAGAACTACGGCGCCGCCTACACGTTCTTCCAGTACCTCTGGGAGCAGGCCGGCGGCAACGGCGACGGCACCTTCACGCCCGACCTGCAGTACGACGCCGCCGGCGGCGACCTGCTCATCAAGCTGATCTTCGAGAACCAGGCCGACGGCATGGACGGCGTCCAGGCCGCGATCGACGAGTTCAACGCACAGACCGGCTCGGGACTGCGTTCGGCGAAGGTGCTGTACCAGGACTGGGCCGTGGCCGTGTACCTCGACGACGAAGCATCCGACCGCTTCGACATCAAGGCCGTCGACTTCGGCGACCCCGCCTCCACGTCGTGGACGATCGACATCGCCGACGACCAGTTCTGGGAGGGCCGCGGTTCGAGCCAGGGCGCCCAGCCCGAGTCGAAGTGGCTGAAGCGCGCGA
Organism: Agromyces humi; assembly: GCF_009720255.1. Classification (GTDB taxonomy): domain Bacteria; phylum Actinomycetota; class Actinomycetes; order Actinomycetales; family Microbacteriaceae; genus Agromyces; species Agromyces humi. The sequence goes on from NZ_WJSP02000410.1 coordinate 1,636, forward strand.
ACGCGCAGAGCCCGGTGGCGGTGCCCTACGGCCTGCAGGTCGAGCGGTTCCGCAACCCCGGACCGAACGTCACGATCTCGCTCGATGGCGAGGACTCCACGCAGGTCGCGCCGCACTCGGGCGACACGCACTGGTACGCCGGCTACGAGAGCCAGTCCGACAACATCCTCGACGTGGATGTCGCGGGCACGGTGACGTCGCTCGACTTCTGGACGTGGCACTTCATCGAGGAGGGCTGGGACTACGGATTCGTCGAGGCGCTCGTGAACGGCGAGTGGGTCACGGTTCCCGTGACCGACGACTCGGGCGCGACGGTCACGACGAACGACGACCCGCACGGCGGCAACACGGAGGGCAACGGCATCACCGGCACGTCGGGCGGCGAGTACTTCGTCGACGACCCGGTGTACGTGCACTACACGGCACAGCTCCCCGACGGAGCCACCGACGTGCGCTTCCGCTACTCCACCGACGCCGCGTACCTCGACACCGGATGGTTCGTGGACGACGTGATGGTGAACGGCGCCGCCGCCACCCTCTCGTCGGCCGAGGGCGAGTGGTTCGAGACCAACGGCCTGCAGGACAACAACTGGACCCTGCAGGTGGTCGCGAGCTGCGATCTCACCCCGGGCGTGACCTCGCCGTACGAGATCACGGACGGCGCCGGCAACTACGTCTACCGGCTCGAGGGCGACGCCATCTCGCAGGGCGGCTTCGACACGAAGTGCGCGAACGGCAAGAACCGCGACTTCGCGACGCTCGTGTCGAACCTGCCGACGGGCGACCTGACGTACCTCGACGCGGGGTACGTGCTCTCGGTCACCAACAGCGGCAACGGCAAGAAGGGCTAGATCCCCGGATGCAGCGGGGCGGCGGCCTGCACCTCGGTGCGGGCCGCCGCTCTCTGCGCGGCCCAGACGCCAGCCGGCCCGGCTCGTGCCCCAGGTCGCGTGCGCGCTCAGGAGAGGTGACGCAGGAAGAACCGGGCGGCGCTCTCGACCTCGAACCGCGGAACACCGGCGTGCGGCCCCGGATTGGCGTGCAGCGTCTTCTGGGTGGAGGCGAGGGCGTCGAAGAGCTCCAGGGCCGCCGTCCGCGGCACCAGTTCGTCATCCCACTGCACGAGGAACTCGACGGGGATGGTGACGCGCGACGCCCTGACCGGCACCATGTCGCCGCCGACGAGGCCGACCACGGCCGCGCGGATGCGGGAATCGGCGGCGACGAACGGCAGGCCGATCGCCGCGCCGAGCGACACGCCCCAGTAACCGACGTCGCCCTCCCCCAGCTCCTCGTGCAGTGCGTCAAGCACCGACTTCCAGTCGCCGGCCGCCTGCTGCGCGACCGCGGCGTGATACTCGCCGACGTGGGCCGCGACCGGCTCGCCCGCCGACACTCGCTCGGCCATGCCGGCCGAGAACCGTTGCTCGCGGTCCGTTCGCGGTCGGTCGCCGTGCCCGGGTGCGTCGATCGCCG
>NZ_WJSP02000411.1 GCF_009720255.1 Agromyces humi
CAGCAGCAGCGGGTCGGCATCGTCCGGGCGCTCGCCCTGAAGCCCGACCTGCTGCTCTTCGACGAGCCGACCAGCGCCCTCGATCCCGAACTGGTGGGCGAGGTGCTGTCGGTGATCAACGAGCTCGAGGCGGCCGTCACCGACCGCACGCGCCTCATCCTCGTGAACTCACCGCACAACCCGACGGGCGCGGTGCTCGACGCCGACACGCTCGCGCTGATCGTGCGCCTCGCCGAGCAGCACGACGCGATCATCGTGACCGACGAGGTGTACGAGCACCTCACGTTCGGTGTGCCGCACGCGCCGATCGCGACGCTTCCGCACGCCCGCGAACGAACGATCTCCATCTCGTCAGGCGGCAAGACCTTCAGCACCACCGGCTGGAAGATCGGCTGGCTCACTGCACCCGCCACGCTCGTCACGAGCGTGCTGGCGGTGAAGCAGTACCTCACCTTCGTCAACGGCGCACCGTTCCAGCCGGCCATCGCCACCGGCCTCGGGCTCCCCGATGCGGTGTTCGCGGATGCCGCGGCTGAGCTCCGCGCGAAGCGCGACCTGCTCGCCGACGGCCTCATCGCCGCGGGCTTCACGGTCTCGCTGCCCGACGCCGGGTACTTCATCGTCGCGGACGCCCGCCCGCTCGGCTACGACGACGGCGCGGCGCTCTGCCGTCGGCTCCCCGACCTGGCGGGCGTGGTTGGCGTTCCGGTGTCGGCGTTCGTGCACCCCGACCGCCAGGACGCGTACCGAGGCCTCGTGCGGTTCGCGTTCTGCAAGCGCCGCGACGTGCTCGAGGAGGCATCCGCCCGCCTGGCCCGGCTCGGCACGGGGTGATGCGCTCCGTCACGAGGATCGACGGCATGCCCTTCCCGTCTCGGGTGCGGATCGACATCGCGGCGAGTGTGCCGTTGTCATCGGCTCGCTGCCGCCGCGCCGGTGTTAGCCTCTGACCAGATCGAGCGAGGTCGTTCGCGTTCCGATCACGTTCGTGAGGTGCCGCATGGCTGGGTCGACCGTGAATCGCCTGGTGCGGACCGGAGCCAGGTCCGCGTCCGGACGGTTCGTGTTGCGCGTCGTTCGGGATCTCGGCAACCTCGAGCTCGTCGATCGCGGCATGACGCTCGCCGCGCACGTCTTCACGTCGATCCTGCCGATCCTGATCATCGTGGGCGCCCTGCGCGCCACCCTCGAGCCGCAGGCCGACGCGATCTTCGCCGAGCATCTCGGCTTCGACGACGCGACCGCGCAGATGCTGGAGAAGTCACTGCCCGCATGGGCGCAGGAGCTGCGGCTGACGGGGATCGTCGGCGTGCTGCTGCTCGTCATCGCCGCGACCTCGTTCGCCCGTGCGCTCGAGCGGAGTCTGCAGACGATCTGGGGCACGCCGAAGGTCAGCATCACGTCCGCCTGGCGCTGGCTCGCCACGATCGCGGCCCTCGTCATCGGCGTCGCGCTCATCGTCGCGACGCGCATCATCCTGCGAGGAGGCGGTGCGATGCCCGTGATCGAGTTCATCGCCGAGGTCGCGATCTGGACCGCGCTGTGGTGGTTCGCGGGGTGGATCGTGATCAACCGACGCGTGAGCCTTCGAGCGCTGCTGCCCGGCGCGGCGCTCGCCGGGATCTCGTTCGCGATCGCGGGACAGGTGGCCCGAATCGTCCTCCCGCCGATCCTCGCGGAGGCGGCGTTGCGATTCGGCGTGCTCGGCCTGGCATTCAGCTACATCGGGTGGCTGCTGGTGTTGTCGTGCATCCTGCTCATCGCCATGACGGCCGGTCGAGTCGTGTACCTCACCTGGGACGGGCGAGCGTGGCGTCGGTCGTCCACGGCGCGGCTCACCGCGGGGTGATGCGCTCCGTCACGTCGAAGCGTCGGAGCGCGAGCGCCGGGTTGACTCGGCGCACCGCGTCGATCCGCTCCCGCGAGACCCAGGCCACCGCGACATCCGTGGCCTCGCCGATCGTGGCGAGCTCGACGCCCATCGGGTCGACGATCATGCTGTTGCCGGCGCCGACGGGCGGCGCGTGGTCGGCCGCGACGACGTACATCGTGTTCTCGAGGGCGCGTGCCGTGGTCAGCACGCGCCAGTGCGCCTCCTTCAGCGGACCGCGCACCCATTCCGCCGGCATGCACACGACGTCGGCGCCGGCGTCGACGATGCGGCGGGTGACCTCGGGGAACCGGGCGTCGTAGCAGGTCTGCAGCCCGAAGCGGATGCCTCCGGCCTCGAACAGCTCGGGGGCGGTCACGTCGCCCGGCGCCACCCATTCCGACTCGCGCTGCCCGAACGCGTCGTACAGGTGGAGCTTGCGGTACCGCGCCACCACCCCGTCCCGCGGAGCGACCGCGACGACGGTGTTGCCGACACGGCGCTCGTCGCCGCCGAGCCGCTCGATCATGCCCGCGACCAGGTGGACGCCGAGCCGGGTCGCGATGGCGCCGAGCTGCTCGGTGAAGCGACCGCCGACCTCCTCGGCGGCCGCCTGCCAGTCCCAGCCGGGTTCGGGGGTGAAGTAGCTCGAGTACTCGGGGAAGACGAGGAGGCGCGCGCCCCGCGCGGCGGCCAGCTCGGCGAGCCGCTCGATCTCGGCGAGGTTGGCGGCGGCGTCGGCGCCGGGCGCGAACTGCGCGACGGCGACCGGGAAGGCGCCCACTGCGTGATCCGACATGCGGCCAGCGTAGTCGGCGGTCGCCGTCACTCGAGGATGCAGGGCAGCGACTTCACGGCGAGGGGCCGGCCCTCGAACTCCATGACGTCGAGGTCGTACGGGTAGGCCGGATCCACCACCACGTACCCGGCCGCGTCGGGGTACCACCAGTCCCATACGCCGAACACCACGGGGCATCCGGGCCAGAGGTCGCCGTAGGCGTCGACGGTCAACTCGGTCAGCCACTAAGCCTCCGCGTAGGCCGCTTCGGTGAGCGCCTCGTCGACGGCCTTCACCCTGCACACCGTCCAGCGCACCATCGAGTGCGCGTCGCTTCGGTTGACTCGAGCGGTCGCGCCCACAATGCCGATCGTTCCATCCGGTCGCCGACGATTCGGTCTCGCCGTCCGCTGCTGCTCACCGGATCGGCGGGCAATACCTGGCG
>NZ_WJSP02000412.1 GCF_009720255.1 Agromyces humi
CGCCGGCGCGTCCGGCGGTGCGTCTTCCGGAGCGGCTGCGGCCGCGGCATCCGGCGTCACCCTGGAGCCCGCGATCAGCGACGCCACCGGCGACGGCGCGCCCTACTGGGGCCAAGACGGCGTGCACGAGATCTACCGTGACTGGCGCAAGGTCCTCGACGAGTACCCGGGCGAGCGTATCCTCGCTGCCGAGGCGTGGGTCGACCCGCTGCCCCGCGTGGCCAAGTGGGTGCGCCCCGACGAGATGCACCAGGCGTTCAACTTCGCCTACCTCGAGACCCCGTTCGACGCGGCCGCGCTGCGTACCGTCATCGACGCCTCGCTCGCCGCCTTCGGCGCGGTGGGCGCGCCCTCGACGTGGGTGCTCTCCAACCACGACGTGGTGCGGCACGCGACGCGCCTCTCGGTCACCGAGGCGAACCCGCAGGGCCACGGCCTCGGTCCGCGCTCGAAGGGCCTGCCCGAGTACGCCACCGGCCTCCGCCGCGCCCGCGCCGCCACGGCGCTCATGCTCGCGCTCCCCGGCTCCTCGTACCTCTACCAGGGCGAGGAGCTCGGCCTGCCCGAGGTCATCGACCTGCCCGACGACGCCCGTCAGGACCCGACGTGGTTCCGCACGAACGGCGAGCGCTACGGCCGTGACGGATGCCGCGTGCCGATCCCGTGGGAGGCCGACGCGCACGCCTACGGCTTCGGCCCCGACGGCGACCCGTGGCTCCCCCAGCCGACGCAGTGGGCGGAGCTCGCCCGCGACCGCCAGCGCGGGGTGCCCGAATCGACGCTCACGCTGTACCAGGACGCGCTGCGCCTGCGCCGCGAGCACGACCTCGGCGCCGGATCGGTGGAGTGGCTGCCCGGCTTCCCCGCGACCGCGGTCGCGCTGCGCAACGGCGACGTCGTCGTGGTGGCGAACACGGGCTCCGAGCCCGTGCAACTCCCCGCCGGTGACGTGCTGCTCGCGAGCGGCCCGCTCGACGGCCGGTCGCTCCCCCACGACACGACGGCCTGGCTCCGCGCCTAGCCCCGGCGAACGAGCGGATGCCGCGGCCCCGCGCCGCGGCATCCGCTCGCCGCCGCGACATCCGCTGGCCCGACCAGTCCGCCCTCGCGGCATCCCGTCGCGCCCGCTTCGGTCCGCCGCGCGGAAACGCATGAGAATCCGTCGTTTGACCGCCCAGAGCGGCGTATCGGGCGGAATCTCATGCGTTTTCCTCGACGCGCACCGCCCTCGTCGGAATCGCCGCGTACGGGCCGTGCCCGGACCAGAGATGCTCATTCCGGTCCACCAGGGCGAGGATGCCTGCACGCGTCCGCTCCCAGTCGTGGACGACCTGCCGGTAGCTGAGTCGGAGGACGAGGTACCCGCGCGTCACGAGTTCGAAGTCACGCCGCCGATCCTCGTCGAACGCGGTGCCGGTGTGGAACGTTCGACCGTCGACCTCGATGACGAGCCGGTCGCCGACCAGAATGTCCACGCGGCCGACCCCGTCGATGGCAACCTGCAGCCGGTGCCGGATCCTCCGCGACCGCAGGAACAGGCGAACAGCAGTTTCGATCCCCGACTGGGCATCGGCATCCGCTCGGTCGAGCATGACGCGTCTCGACGGCGGCATCCAGGCCCGGATGAGGTCGAGGTGCTGCAGCGACAGGTTCCCCGTTTCCAGCGCTGAATCGACCGAAGCGATCGCCCGCGCGACATCCGTGCACGCGAACATCTCGGCGAGGGCGACCGTGAGTGGATCGACTGCCCGGTCGAAGGGTCCTCGGCGGCTGTAGTGCACGCAGACGCGGTCGCGGACTCGATCGAGCGGCTGACTACGGTCGTGCGGCGCGAAGAGTCGTCCGGTCGAGTACCGGACTCGCACGTGAAGACGTGGATCGTCGGCGACCCACAGGCCGCGCACGCGTGCGACCGTCGCTGCGGTCGCCATTCCGCCGACCCGCACGGCCCGCACCACATCGGCGGGTGCGTCGTGCGTCGCATACCAGCCGTTCCGGACGCGGAAGACGTCACCGCGTCGAATTGCCCGGTCGACGTCTGCCGACCTGCATCCGACTGACTCCAATGCCGCTCGTGCAACGACGCCACCGTGCTCGCGCATCACTCGCCTCACCGAATCCACGGAGTCGAGTGTGCCGCCCCCTCGGCTCGAGCAGGGCGCCGGGCTGCGATCTGTGGAGAGACGCGGCAGTTGCGGAGCACGGCTCGAAAACGCATGAGAATTGAGCGGATGCACCGTCACAGGGAGGCATCGACCGGATTCTCATGCGTTCGGCAGGGCTGCCGGAGCCGCTGCCGCGGTTCGGGGGCGCGGACGCGTCAGTTCGTGTTGGCGTAGAGCCACTCGAGCGGATCGACCTTGGTGCCGTCGACGCCGCCGAGGCGGATCTCGAAGTGCAGGTGAGGACCGGTCGACATGCCGGTGTTGCCCGTCTTGCCGATGACGTCGGCGACGTGCACCGTGTCGCCGACCTCGAAGCGCCGCGACCCCTCGATCATGTGGGCGTAGACGCTCGTCACGAGTTCGCCGTCGATGATGTGGTCGATCATCATGACGACGCCGAGCGATCCGCCCTCGTCGGTCGACACGGCGACGGTGCCGTCGGCGATCGCCTGGATCTCGGCTCCGATGCCCGGGTTGAAGTCCTGGCCGCCGTGGTCCGACGAGCACCCGGCGCAGTTGCGGTAGCCGAAGTGGTCGCCGATGTGCACGCCGACCGCGAACGGCCACTGGATCGTGCCCGCCGGATTGTTGGTGAAGTCCGCCTCGGCGCGGATGCCCGCGGCCTGCGCGTACTCCTGGATGGTCTGGTGCTCGTAGCCCTCGCGCTCGACGGTCTGCGCGACGACATTGCCGTCGATCGTCACGCTCTGCCCGCCACGGTCGCCGCCGTTCGCGCTCGCGAGCGCCATCGCCTGCACGTCGGCGGGCGAGAGCAGCGACAACGACGGGATCGTCGTCGCGACGGCGAGCATCGCCACGAAGCTCATCGCCACGACGCTCGCGATGCGTCGACCACCGCGCGGGTTCCGTGCAGATGCGGGGCCGGATGCCGCGGCGCGCGGCGGTCGACGCATCGC
>NZ_WJSP02000413.1 GCF_009720255.1 Agromyces humi
AGCGCGATGACGCTGACGCCCGGCTCGAGCAGCTCGAGGGTGCCGTGGAACATCTTCACGAGCGGCACGAGCGCGACGGTCGGTGCGAGCATGAGCCCGCCCAGGATGACGGTGGACCACGTGCGTGAGAAGGGGATGTCGACTCGGGTGAGAAGATGAACTCGACGTGACGGGCAACTGGAACTTGTTCAAGCAGCGCGATCGCTTCCGCTGCCTCAGACCTCGCAGTGCTCGCCGACCCCGGCCGGTGCGCCGCGATCTCAGGCACCCGCGACGACTACCTGATCCCTTCAGCAGGCGTACGGCCTCACCACCGACGACGAGCGCCTCGGCACCGACGTCATGGAATCCACCTTAGGGTCTGTGCGGTCGGGGCGAGGGCCGGGCGGGTGGCCGACGCCGAGTTCGAGCAGGCCATGCAGGACGCGGTGAACAGCGTGCTGAACGGCCAGGCCACCCCCGAGGAGGCGCTCGGCAAGGCGCAGGCGGTACCCGTGCGCGGCGGCGACGGCGCAGCCGAACGCATCCTCGAGGCATCCGGCGGCGGGGTCGACGTGTCGGTCGACGCATTCGGCAGCGGCGAGACGTCGTTCGCCTCGGTGCGGAGCCTCAAGAAGCGCGGCCGGCACGTGCAGATCGGCCTCATGTTCGGCGACAGCGCGCTCGCCGCGATGCCGATGGACGCGGTCATCGCCGGCGAGCTCGAGATCCTCGGCAGCCACGGCATGGCGGCGCACGAGTACCCGTCGATGCTCGGCGCGGTCGCGTCGGGGGACTTCCGTCCGATCGAGCTCGTCGGCCGCCGCATCACGCTCGACGAGGTACCCGCGGCGCTCGACGCGATGGGCACGGCCGGGGCATCCGGGTCTGGCATGACCGTCGTCGAGCTGTAGCCGACGCATCCCCTTGTGGGAACGCCGGGCGTTCCCTAACCTGAGCGGTACGCCATCAGGTGACACGAGTCACCCACCGCGTCACGTGCCGCGACGACGTCAGCGACGATGCCCGGCCGTGCGTGGTGCGCGCCCACCCTCGACGAGGAGGACACGACCGAATGAGCACCACATCACGACGCCCGCGCCGGTCGCGGCGCGTCGCCGCGGCACTCGCCGTCACGGCGGTGATCACCGTCGCCGGCGCCGCGGGCGCCGCCAACGCCGCCCCGAGCCAGCAGATCGATCCCTTCGCGCCCGACTTCGGGCCCAACGTCGCGATCGTGTCGCCCGAGACCCCCCAGGACGACGTGCAGGCACTGCTCGACGACCTCGCCGACGCACAGGTCGACGCCGAGATGTCGACCGCCCGCCACAGCGTGCTGTTCCTGCCGGGCGCCTACGGCACCGCCGACGACCCGCTCCAGGCCCGCGTCGGCTACTACACCGAGATCGCCGGCCTCGGCGCGTCACCCGACGACGTCGACATCACCGGCAAGATCGAGGTGTACAACCGCTGCCTCGCCGACGGCGGCACCTCCAACTGCCTCGCGCTCGTCAACTTCTGGCGCACCATCTCGAACCTGTCGTTGCAGGTGAACGGCACCGGCCAGGACGGGTGCCGCGGCTCGGCGAACTTCTGGGCCGTGTCGCAGGCCGTGTCGATGCGCCGCCTCGACGTGTCGGGCGGCAACCTCTCGCTCATGGACTACTGCACCGCAGGCCCCCAGTACGCGAGCGGCGGATTCATCGCCGACTCCCGCCTGCCGTTCGTGATCAGCGGTTCGCAGCAGCAGTGGCTCACCCGCAACAGCGAGGTCGCGGGCTGGTCGAACGCGGTCTGGAACCAGGTGTTCGCGGGCGTCGAGGGGGCGCCGGATGACGCGGCCTTCCCGAACCCGCCGTACACGACGCTCGACGAGACGCCCGTGAGCCGCGAGAAGCCGTACCTGTTCGTCGACGACAGCGGACGCTACGCCGTGCGCGTGCCGGCGGCCCACACCGGCACGAGGGGCGTCACCTGGGCCGACGGCGAGACGCCGGGTCGCACCATCCCGATCACCGACTTCCACATCGCCAAGCCGGGCGACTCGGTCGGCTCGATCAACTCGGCGCTCGCGAAGGGCAAGCACCTGCTGCTCACCCCGGGCGTGTACGACATCGCGAGCAGCATCAACGTGAAGCGTGCCGACACGGTGGTGCTCGGCATGGGACACGCGACGCTCACTGCCGTCGGCGGCGCCGTGCCGCTGAAGGTGCACGACGCCCCCGGCATCGTCATCGCCGGCGTCACGATCGACGCGGGCACCGTGGAATCGCCCGTGCTGCTCCAGGTCGGCCAGCCCGGCAATGGCCACGCGAAGCAGCTCGACCCGACCAACCCGATCACGCTCTCCGACGTGTACTTCCGCGTCGGTGGCCCGCACATCGGCAAGGCCGACACCGCGCTCGTCGTGAACAGCGACCACGTGCTCATCGACCACACCTGGGTGTGGCGGGGCGACCACGGCGTCGAGGGTTTCACGAACGGCGTGAACGGCGACACCGACCGGTGGAACACCAACACCGGACGCGTCGGTGTGGTCGTGAACGGCGACGATGTAACCGCCACCGGGCTGTTCGTCGAGCACTTCCAGACGTACAACACGGTCTGGAACGGGGAGCGCGGCACCACGGTGCTCTACCAGAACGAGCTGCCGTACGACCCGCCCACCCAGGCGGACTGGACCCAGCCCGACGGCACGCTCGGCTACCCGGGCTACAAGGTCGCCGATGACGTGACCGAGCACGCGCTGTACGGCGGCGGGGTCTACGTCTTCAACCAGAACAACCCGTCGATCGTCACGGCGAACGGCTTCGAGACGCCCGAGGGCGACGGCATCTCGCTGCACCACATCATGACGGTGAACCTCAGCGCCGGGGTCATCGAGCACGTCGTGAACGGGTACGGCGGCACGGCCGACACCTCGGTGATCGGCACGCCCCAGTACGTCACGGACTACCCGCTGCCGTGACGCGCTGACGCGCTGACGCGCTGCACGCCCGGTCGTCGGCGATGGCGGCTCCGGATGCCCCGGGGCCGGCCATCGCCGACGGCTCGACGTCGCGCGCCGAGGCCTACGCCGACTCCCG
>NZ_WJSP02000414.1 GCF_009720255.1 Agromyces humi
CGGGCACGACCGCGCGCGCGCCTTCAGCTGGCGGGACTCGGCCGAGCGGGTCTGGCAACTGCACGCCGACCTCTGACGTCACCGGCGGCGGCCCGCCTCGCCCGGCCCCGGCCGCCTTCCGGCGGGGAGCTGGAGGAGCGCTAGTCCTGGAAGACCGCCGCCGCGGCGCGGGCCTGGTAGACCACATCGTCGAGGTCGTCGCCGATGGCCGTGACGTGGCCGACCTTGCGACCAGGGCGTGGCGCCTTGCCGTAGTTGTGGAGCTTCACCGTGGGGTGGCCCGCGAGCGCCTCGGGGTACCGGTCGACGAGCGACCCCTCGGCCGGTCCGCCGAGCACGTTGACCATGACCGACCACGCCTCATGGCTGCCGGTGCCTCCGAGCGGCAGGTCGAGCACGGCGCGCAGGTGCTGCTCGAACTGTCCGGTCGTGGAGCCGTCCATCGACCAGTGGCCGCTGTTGTGCGGTCGCATCGCGAGTTCGTTCACGAGCACCCGGTCGTCGGTCGTCTCGAAGAGCTCGACGGCGAGCACGCCGGTCACGCCGAGACCCTCGGCGATCGTGATCGCGACATCCGCGGCGACATCCGCCAGTCGACCGGCCGAATGCGGCGCCGGCGCGATGACCTCGCTGCACACGCCCCCGACCTGCACCGTCTCAACGACCGGCCAGGCGACGATCTCACCCGACGGTCGGCGCGCCACGAGCTGGGCCAGCTCCCGACGGAAGTCGACGAGCTCCTCGGCCAGGAGCGCCCCGCCGCGGCCGTCCTCGGCGACGGTCGTGAACCACTCGGCCACCTCGGCAGCGGACCGCACGGCGCGCACGCCCTTGCCGTCGTACCCGCCGCGCGGCGTCTTCACGACGGCCGAACCGCCGTGGCCGCGGATGAAGTCGTCGAGCTCGTCGGGCGTCTGCACGCGCGCCCAGTCGGGGACCGGGAGGCCCAACTCGGAGAGGCGCTCGCGCATGAGCAGCTTGTCCTGCGCGAAGCGCAGCGCGTCGGGCCCGGGGCGCACGGGGATGCCGGCGTCGACCAGGCGCCGGAGCACGTCCTGCGGCACGTGCTCGTGGTCGAACGTCACGACGTCGACGTCACGTGCGAAGGCGAGCACCGTCTCGGCATCGGTGTAGTCGCCCACCCGGTCGGCGGCGAGCGCCGCCGACATGCCGTCGGCCTCGGCGAGGACCCGGAGCTCCACCCCGAGCTCGATCGCCGCGGGAATCATCATCCGGGCGAGCTGCCCGCCGCCGATCACTCCTACGATCATGGCTGCATCTATCCTTCGTTCGACTCAGTTGTGCGTGACTCGACGCCCCGTAACCGGATCGGCAGCCCCACAACCCGACGTTAGACTAATGCCTGGCGCCGAGGAGGCGTCATGTCGACGGCACACGATTGAATGCAGTGAACACACTCTCCAGATTTGCGAAGCTCATTTACGACCGACTGATCCGCTATGCGATCAAGTTCGGGATCGTCGGCATTCTGGCCTACATCGTCGACGTTCTGGTCTTCAACCTCCTCCGCGTCGGCGTAGTCGGCTCGAATACGTGGTTCCAAACCCCGCTCGGCGCAACGGTTGCTTCAGTGACCATCTCCACGGTGTTCGCCTGGATCGGCAATCGCTACTGGACGTTCCGGGAGCACCGCCGCAAGAATTACCTTCTCGAACTCATCGAGTACGGCGCCGTCGCCGTCGTCGGCCTCGCGATCAATCTCGGATGCGTGTGGATCTCCCACTACGTTCTCGGATTCGATTCGCTGCTCGCCGACAACATCAGTCGAAACATCATCGGCGTGGGCCTCGCGACGCTCTTCCGATTCATCATGTACCGATACTGGGTGTACGGAGCCCATCGAAAGGACGGGCTGAAGGCGGTCGAGTCTCGGCGTGCTGAAGCCGCCGCGATGTCGATCTTCGAAGATGACGCCTCTGCGACGTCGGATGCGTCGTCTCTCGACGTCACGAGCGAACGGCCGACGCCGCTGGCATGACCTCAAACGTCGGCAGCGCCTTCGCCCGCCTCTGGCACGGCCTGCTCGCGTATGTCGTGAAGTTCGGCGTGGTGGGGCTCATCGGCCTCGTGATCGACGTGACGCTCTTCAACCTGCTTCGCCTCGGGGTCTTCGGCGACGACCAGTGGGCGCAGTCGGCGATCGGCGCGAAGACCATCTCGACGAGCGTCGCGATCATCTTCAACTGGCTCGGCAACCGCTATTGGACCTTCCGCGCGCACCGCAGGCGCAACTACGTCCGAGAGTTCATCGAGTACGCCATCGTCTCCGTCGGGGGCATGCTCATCTCGCTGGGGTGCCTCTGGATCACGCACCACTGGCTCGGCTACACCAGCCTGCTCGCCGACAACATCTCGACGAACGTGGTCGGCCTGGCGCTCGGCACGGCCTTCCGGTTCCTGCTCTACCGCTACTGGGTCTACGGGCACCACCGCAGCGACGGCCTGTCGAATCTCGACCGGGTCGAGGAGGCGCAGCGCGCCATCTTCGAGGAGCCCGATGGAACGAACGATGCCGCCGAGGTCACTCCTCCGCGGGCGCCGTCGGCTGGAACCACGGCGGGTACACCGCGACCCGAGTCCTGAGTCCGACCGCGTCGAGCGACGTGCGCACCCGGTCGCGCACCCGGTCGTTCCCGACCGCGATCAGCAGCACCCGCTCCAGCGGCAGCGACTCGCGCACCAGGAACTCGGCGGACAGCATGCGCGACCCCTCCTCCTCGCGATGCAGCCGCTGGAGCATCCGGAGCACGCCGGGCCAATCGGATGCCGCGGCGACGCCGCCTGCTGCGGCGTCGGCGTCGGTGACGACCACCGTTCCGGCCGTCTCGGTGCGAGCGCCGACGGCGCTGGCGACCGAGCTCACGAGGATGACGTGGTCGGCCGGCTGACGCTCGACGGCGCCGGGTGCAAGACGCGGATCCGGGAGCGACGGATGCGTCGTGGCGACGCGGCGGCCGTCGGTGTGAGCGTCTGGGCGGTCATGGCTTCGCCTTCCTTCCGCGCTGGAGCTGCACCTGGGCGATCGAGATGATCGCCATGATG
>NZ_WJSP02000415.1 GCF_009720255.1 Agromyces humi
CGTCGCCCACGGTTCCGCCCGAGCCGTGGCCCCGGGCCGTGACGGCGACCCCGGCCCAGGCGTCGCCGATCTCCGCGGGCCTGCGCACCCGCACGATGCGCCAGTCGGCCTCCTCGAGCGCGTCGAGCACCCGCCTCGACGTGGTCTCGGCGGCGAAGGCCACCGCGGGCTCGAACCCCGGCCGCAGCGCGACGAGGTTCGCGGCGTCCTGGTCGTCGGGATCCACCAGCACGGCGAATCCCGGCGCTCGCGCCTCCCGCGCCCGTGGGCGCGACACCCGGCCCGCCGTCGCGGCATCCCCGTGCGGGGCGGCACGCCGGGGCTCATCGATCCGCGCGAGGTCCTCGAGGAACACGCGGTCGCCGCCCGGCATCCGATAGCCGCCGTCGAGGGCGCTGCCGGGCACGACGCCGCGCTCGGGATCGGCGATCTGCGTGCAGCGCACCTGGAATCCCCGCTCGAGCAGGTGCACGCCGATCGACGCGGCGACCTCGATGCCGAGCTCGAAGGCGTGGTGCGGGCGATCGTCGTGCTCACGCCGCAGCGATGACACGTGCGGGCGGCCGGCCATCGTCGTGTCGAGCAGGATGCGCGCCTCGGGGTCGCCGCGCTGCTCCTCCTCTCGCACCATGAGCTCGCCGCGACGAGCGGTGGCCGCCCAGTTCACCCGGCGAAGCGGGTCGCCGTAACGGTACTCGCGCGCGATCAGCTCGTCGGAGTTGGGATGCGACCGCCGCTGCAGGCCGTGCACGACGCCGTCGATGGACGCGGCGCTGCCGAGCGCGGCCTCGAGGGGCGTGACCCTCGGCGTGACCACCAGCTCGTGTCCGGTGCCGATCTCGCGGTCGATGCGGGCGAGCCCGAACGGGTCGGTGATGCCGACGCGGAGCGGTCCGACCGAGACGACGCCGCGCCGCGGCATCCGGAGCCGGTACTCGAGGCGCACCGTGTCGTCGCCCGACGGGAGCACCCCCTCGTAGGGGCCGATCGCGGGCAGGATGGCCTCGGGCGGCGCGGTGACGCCCTCGGGCGCCGTGTCCCGCCAGTGCGCGCCGTCGAACGTGCGCCGTCCGCGGTTCTTGACCACGAGCGACACCCGGGTCGAGCCCCCGGCCGCCACCACCGGCGGGGCGAACGCCCGGGTGACCGCGAGCCTCGGCGTGCGCACGACCACGAAGACCGCGGCGGCGGCGGGCATCGCGATGCCCACGAAGGCGAGGAGCAGGATGTCGCGCAGGTCGAACCACAGCGACACCGCGAGCAGCGCCACGCCCACCACGACCAGCGTGCCCCCGCGACGCGTGAGCCGCGGCCAGGCCGAGACGCGAAGGGGACGCGGGCGGGACATGTCAGTTCCTTCGTGCGCTGCCGACCGGAACCGGCGTCTCCCCCACGATGCGGCGCACGATGGCGTCGATGAGCGGCCCGCTGTCGCGGTCGTGCGAGCCGACGGCCCGGCTCGTGGGCACGAGCCGGTGTGCGAGCACGGGCACGGCGAGCGCGTCCACGTCGTCGGGCAGCACGAAGTCTCTCCCGTGCATGGCGGCGTGGGCCTTCGCCGCGCGGATCAGCTGCAGGGTGGCGCGGGGGCTTGCGCCGAGCCGCAGCTGTCGATCCTCGCGAGTGGCGCGGGCGAGCTGCACCGCGTACTCCTTGACGGGCTGGGACGTGAAGACGTGCTGCACCGCCGCGATCATCTCGCGCAGCTCGGCGAGCGTGACGACCGGCCCGAGCCGGTCGAGGGGGCTCGACGTCTCGCGCTGGGAGAGCATGGCGATCTCGTCGGCCGGCGACGGGTAGCCCATCGACACGCGCGCCATGAAGCGGTCGCGCTGCGCCTCGGGCAGCGGGTAGGTGCCCTCCATCTCGACCGGGTTCTGGGTGGCGACGACGGTGAACGGCGGCTCGAGCACGTACGTCGTGCCGTCGGCCGTGACCTGCCGCTCCTCCATGCACTCGAGGAGGGCGGACTGCGTCTTGGGGCTCGCGCGGTTGATCTCGTCGCCGATGATGATGTTGGCGAACACCGGCCCGCGCTTGAACTCGAAGCGGCGGCTCGCCTGGTCGAACACGGACACGCCCGTCACGTCGCTCGGCAGCAGGTCGGGCGTGAACTGGATGCGGCTCACGCTGCTGTCGACCGAGCGGGCGAGCGCCTTGGCGAGCATCGTCTTGCCGACCCCGGGCACGTCCTCGATGAGCAGGTGCCCCTCGGCCAGCAGCACGGTGAGTGCCGCGGTGATGGCGTCGCGCTTGCCGGCGATGACGGTCTCGACGTTCTGCACGATGGCGGCGGCGCGCGACCCCACCTCGTCGATGCCCATCATGAGCGCGGGCGCGTCGGCCGCGTCGCCGGCGCCACTGAGGGTCACTGCCGCTTCGGTCATGTCGTCATCGCCGCCTGGAGGTAGTCGGAGACGGCGACGGGCACGTAGGGCGCGACGTCGCCGCCGAGCGCGGACACCTGCCGCACGAGCGAGCTCGACACGTGGGCGTTCGCCGGGTCGGGGAGGAGGAAGACGGTCTCGACGCCGGCCAGGTGGCGGTTCACGATCGCCATCGGCGTCTCGTAGGCCACGTCGATCTGCGAGCGGATGCCCTTGACGAGCACCGTCGCACCGACGTCGGTGCAGTAGTCGACCAGGAGGCCCATGCTCCACGACGCGACGACGATGCGGCCCTGGATGCCGGCATCGGCGATCGACCGCTCGATGAGCGCGACACGCTGCGCGATGGGCAGCAGCGCCGACTTGTCGGGGTTGTGCACCACGACGACATGCAGCTCGTCGTACAGCCCCGCGGCCCGCCCGATGACGTCGAGGTGGCCGAGCGTGACGGGGTCGAACGATCCTGGGACGACGGCGATCCGCTGCATACGCACCAGCGTAGTGCGCGGAAGTCGGCGCGAAAGGGCCGATCCAGAGTCTCAGCCCTTGCTCAGGAACCCGCTGGCCTCGGCGTCGACCCGGCGCCGTACCTCCGCGGCGAGCGCCGGGTGCCCGTCGAGGCCGGGATCGCCCGCGAGCACCTCGGCCGCGAGCTCCCGGGCGTCG
>NZ_WJSP02000416.1 GCF_009720255.1 Agromyces humi
CGGCAGCCCCGGGTGCCGGTCCCGACACGGGTCGTGCCGGCGCCTTCGTGACGCCGGAACCGCCCGGACGCCGTTCCGGGGCACCCGCCGCACCGTCGGCGGAGGCGTCCGCCCAGGAGGCGACGACGGCGGATGTCGGATTCGTCGCGGCGATGGTCGTCCACCACGATCAGGCGGTGGCGTTGGCTCGCCTGGCATCCGGCCGGGCTGCGGATCCGGAGCTCGCCGAACTCGCGAGCCGCATCGTCCTGGTCCAGGGCGCGGAGGCCGATGCCATGCGCAACTGGCTCGATCGACGCAGGTCGCCCGCCGGCGTCGCCGGCGAGGCGCACGATCACGGCGAGCCCATGAGCGGAGACATCAGCAGCGCGACCCTCGACCGCGCGGCGGGACTCCACGGCGCCGCCTTCGACCGACTGTTCGTGCAGGCGATGCTGCCGCATCATCGCGGAGCCGTGCAGATGGCGGAGGAGCGCCTGGCCCAGGCCGGCGACCCCGCGGTCGCCAGATGGGCACGCACGATCGCGAACGCCCAGGCGCTCGAGATCGACCGGCTCGTGGAGATGGAGGCCCGGCTGCCGCTCGACTGAGCGGACGGATCAGCGCCCGAGGAACTTCTGCAGGGCCGCGAGCTCCTCCTCGCTGGGGGCCGCCTTGGCGCCCGCGCCGCCGCCCAGCCCGAAGCCCGAGCCCGCCGGCGTCGCACCCTGGCCTGCGGGGGCGGTGCCCGACGCGATGGCCGCGTTCTCGGCGGCGCGCTTCGCGGGGTTGCCCGACCGCGAGCCCGACGACTTCTTCTTGCCCTTGGCGGCCTGGCGCTTGCCGCCGCCGTAGCCGCCACCGCCCGGGATCGGGCCCATGCCCGGGATCTGCGGCATGCCGCCGCGGGCGACGGTCTTCATCATCTTGGCGGCCTGCTCGAAGCGCTGCACGAGCTGGTTCACGTCGGTGACGGTCATGCCGGAGCCGCGTGCGATGCGCAGGCGCCGGGAGCCGTTGAGGAGCTTGGGGTTGCGGCGCTCGGCGGGGGTCATCGACTGGATGATCGCCTCGGTGCGCACGATCTCGCGCTCGTCGAAGTTCTCGAGCTGCTGCTTCATGCCGCCCGCGCCGGGGAGCATGCCGAGCATCTTCTTGATGGAGCCCGCGCCGCGCAGCTGCTGCATCTGGGCCAGGAAGTCCTCGAGCGTGAACTGCTCGGTCGCGAGCTTCTCGGCGACCTTCATCGCCTCTTCCTCGTCGAAGGCCTGCTGGGCCTGCTCGATGAGGGTCAGGATGTCGCCGAGGTCGAGGATGCGGCTCGCCATGCGGTCGGGGTGGAACGGCTCGAAGTCGTCGAGTCCCTCGCCGGTGGACGCGAAGATGATGGGCCGGCCGGTGACCGACGCCACCGAGAGCGCGGCACCACCGCGGGCGTCGCCGTCGAGCTTCGAGAGCACGACGCCGGTGAAGTCGACGCCCTCCTGGAACGCCTTGGCCGTGACCACGGCGTCCTGGCCGATCATCGCGTCGATGACGAACAGCACCTCGTCGGGGTTCGTGGCCTTGCGGATGTTCGCGGCCTGCTTCATCATCTCGGCGTCGACGCCGAGGCGGCCCGCCGTGTCGATGATGACCACGTCGTGCTGCGCGCGCTCGGCCTGCTTCACGGCGTCCTTCGCGACGCGCACGGGGTCGCCGACGCCGTTGCCCGGCTCGGGCGCGAACACCGGCACGCCGGCCTGCGCCCCGACGACCTGCAGCTGGTTCACGGCATTCGGTCGCTGGAGGTCGGCCGCGACGAGCATCGGCGTGTGGCCGTCCTTCACGAGCCACTTCGCGAGCTTGCCGGCCAGCGTGGTCTTGCCGGCACCCTGGAGGCCGGCGAGCATGATCACGGTCGGCGGGTTCTTCGCGAACTGCAGGCGGCGCTGCTCGCCGCCGAGGATCGCCACGAGCTCCTCGTTGACGATCTGCACGACCTGCTGGGCCGGGTTCAGCGCCTTGTTGACCTCGTCGCCGAGGGCGCGCTCGCGCACGTGCGCCGTGAACTGCTTGACCACGTCGAGCGAGACGTCGGCGTCGAGCAGCGCGCGGCGGATCTCGCGCACAGTGCCGTCGACGTCGGCCGCCGACAGCTTGCCCTTGGTGCGGAGGTTCTTGAAGGTCTCGGCGAGGCGGTCAGACAGGTTTCCGAAGGTAGCCATGGTGCACCAAGTCTAAGCGAGCGCAGCCGTGCGGCCGATCCGTGGCCGGATGCCGCGGACTACCCCTCGAAGCGCACGTCGACCACCGCGCGGCCGAGGTCGATCGCCGCGATGAGCCGCTCGTCGGTGTCCTCCGGTGCGAGGGCGTACTCGAACTCGGCGAACGGCTCGCCGTCGCCGTCGGCCTCGGGGCGGAGGTCCACGCGGAGGAGCGACAGCGAGCGCAGCGCGTCCACCTGCCGATCGCCCGAATCGCGTCCGATGGCCGCCTCGATCTCGTCGGCCTGCTCGAGTTCGGCATCGAGCAGCACGTCGAGGAACCGCACGACCGGGCTGCTTCCCGAATCCAGCTGCCCCACGAACGCCGAGCGCACCTCCTCGTCGACGAGCTCGAGCTCGCCGACCAGGACCGCGGCCGCATCCAGCGACCCGGGCGTCACCATGCCGTCCTCGGCCTCGAGCACCACCTCGACGCGCTGGTCGCCGTACTCGATCATCTCGGACCAGTAATCGCCGATGACTCCGAAGTAGTCGTGTTCGATCGCCATGCGTTCCTCCTACCCCACGAGCTTCTGCGCGAAGACGTGCGGCGTGAACCCCGTGAGGTCGCCGATGCCCTCGCCTTGGCCGATCAGCTTGATCGGCAGTCCGGTCTTCTCCTGGACCGCCAGCACGAAGCCGCCCTTCGCGCTGCCGTCGAGCTTGGTGAGCACGAGACCGGTGACGCCGCCGTGCTCGATGAACGCCTCGGCCTGCGCGAGCCCGTTCTGCCCGGTCGTCGCGTCGAGCACGAGCAGGACCTCGCTGATCGGGGCCTGCTTCTCGACGACGCGCCGGATCTTGCCGAGCTC
>NZ_WJSP02000417.1 GCF_009720255.1 Agromyces humi
GGCCAACCCGAACGGCCCGGCCGGCACGGCCTACATCGCCCTGTTCCAGCTCTACGGGCCGCCGTACCAGCAGGGTTCGCCGTTCCTCATCCACGCGAACCGCGACGACACCAAGCAGCCGATCGACTCGTAGCCGCCGGCCGCGGTGACCTCGAGGGCTTCGTCGAGCGAGGCGTACTTGATCGTGGCCTGGTTCAGCGACAGGCGCGGGTGGGCGCTCATGCGAGCACCTCGACGTCGTCGGACGGGGCCTCGGACGCGGCACGCGTCGCCGCGGCATCCGTCGCCTCATCAACCGTCGCCTCATCGGCCGTCGCCTCATCGGCACCGGATGCGGGGGCCGCCGCCGTGACGTCGACGCCGTTGAGCGTGAGCAGTGAGTGCCAGCGCGCCGCGGCGAGCTCAGGGCGCTCGAGCGAGCCCGATGCGTTCGCCAGCTCCACGATGCGGGACAGGTGCGGCAGGCTGCGGGCGGCGTGCAGGCCGCCCACCATCTGGAACGCCGCCTGGTGGCCGTTCAGCCACGACAGGAACGCGACGCCCGTCTTGTAGTAGTACGTCGGGGCGGCGAAGACCTGCTGCGAGAGCGGCTCCGTCGGTGCGAGGATCGCGCGATACGCGTCGACGTCGCCGCGGTCGAGCGCCTGGATCGCGGCCGACGCGTTGGGCGCCAGCGCGGCGAACGCGCCGAGCAGCGCGTCGGAGTGGCCGCGGTCGTCGCCCTCGATCAGCCCGACGTAGTGGAAGTCGTCGCCCGTGAACATGCGGGCCGACTCGGGCAGCTTCTCGCGCACGGCGATCTCGGCCTCGGCGTCGAGCAGGCTCATCTTCACGCCCTGCACCTTGTCGCGGTTGTACTCGATGATCTGCAGCAGCGTCGCGGCCGCGGCATCCGTGTCGGCCGAACCGAAGTAGCCGGTGAGGCTCGGGTCGAACGCCGGCCCCAGCCAGTGCAGCACGACCGGGCCGCCCGTCGAGGCGAGCACCTCGCGGTAGACGCGGCGGTAGTCGTCGGCGGTGCGAGCCGCCCGCGCGAGGTGGCGGCTGGCCATGAGCACGACGCCCGCCCCGGCGTCCTCCGTGTGGTGGAGCTGCTCCTTGTAGGCGTCGATGACCTGCTCGAGCGAGATGGTCTCGTCGGCGACGTGATCGGTGTTCACGCCCACGACGAGCCTGCCGCCGACGGATGCCGCTTCCGCCGCACTTCGGGTGATCAGCTCGCGCGTGGCCGCCGCATCGAGCCCCATGTTGCGCTGGGCGGTGTCCATCGCGTCGGCGACGCCGAGGCCCCACGACCAGACGTGGTGGCGGAACGCGAGCGTCGCGTCCCAGTCGATGTCGGCCGGCTCGCCCGGGGTGTTGTCGGCGAACGGCTTCGGCACCACGTGCGCGGCCGCGTAGGCGATCCGGCTGGTGAGCGGATGCCGCGGCTTCGAGAACGCCGGCGCCTCCGCGAGCGGCACGGCGCGCAGGTCGCCGGTGCCGTCGATGAGGGTGATCGCGGTCATGGTCAGCGCGCCCCGGTCAGCTCGGGCGCCTCGACGGACGCGGGCGCCGCGGCATCCGCTCCGCTTGCGGCATCCGTCGACGTGCCGTCGAGGGTGACGACGGGCAGCGCGATGCGGCGACCCTCGGCGGAGGACTTGAGCCCCTCCTCGGCGAGGAGCACGCCGCGCGCACCGGCGAGGAAGTCGTAGTGGTTGGGCGCGTCCTCGACGACGTGGCGGATGAACTCCTCCCACTGCGTCTTGAAGCCGTTCTCGAACTCGCGGTTGCCGGGGGACTCGATCCAGTCGGCGGCGTAGTCGTGCTCGTCGGCGAGGTCGGGGTTCCACACCGGCTTCGGGGTGGCGTTGCGGGGCTGGATCTTGCAGCCGAACAGGCCGACCACGGCCGAGCCGTGGGTTCCGTCCACCTGGAACTCGACGAGCTCGTCGCGGTTCACGCGGGTCGTCCAGCTCGAATTGAGCTGTGCGACCACGCCGCCCTCGAGCTCGAAGATCGCGTAGGCGGCGTCGTCAGCGGTGGCCGCGTAGGGGTGGCCCTTCTCGTCGACGCGCTCGGGGATCTCGGTGACGGCGCGGGCGTACACCGACTCCACGCGGCCGAAGAGGTTCTCCAGCACGTAGTTCCAGTGGGGGAACATGTCGACGATGATGCCGCCGCCGTCCTCGGCGCGGTAGTTCCAGCTCGGGCGCTGCGCGGGCTGCCAGTCGCCCTCGAAGACCCAGTAGCCGAACTCGCCGCGCACGCTCAGGATGCGCCCGAAGAAGCCCGAGTCGATGAGGCGCTTCAGCTTCTGCAGGCCGGGGAGGTAGAGCTTGTCGTGCACGACGCCGTTCTTGATGCCGGCCTCCTCGGCGAGGCGCGCGAGCTCGAGCGCCTCCTCGAACGACTCGGCGGTCGGCTTCTCGGTGTAGATGGCCTTGCCGGCGGCGATGGCCTTCTTGATCGCCTGCGCCCGCGCCTTCGTGACGAGGAAGTCGGCGTAGATCTGCCAGCGGTCGTCGGCGAGCGCCTCGTCGAGGTTCGTCGTGTAGTGCTCGATCCCGTGCTTCGCGGCCAAGTCGGCGAGCTTCTTCTCGCTGCGGCCGACGAGGATCGGCTCGACCTGCACCCGGGTCTCGCCGTCGGCGAGGAGCACGCCCCCCTGCTCGCGGATCGCGAGGATCGAGCGCACGAGGTGCTGCCGGTAGCCCATGCGGCCCGAGACGCCGTTCATGATGATGCCGATGGTCTCGGGCGTGGTCTGCTGGGCCTGCTGGTCGCGGGCCTGGTCGGCGCGGCCCTGCTGGATGCGGCCCTGCTGGGTGGTCTGCGGGGTGGTCTGCTCTGCCACGGTGGATTCCTGTTCGAGCCGGGAGCGGGCGGAGGCCGGGGCCGCCGCATCGCTGCGGGAAAGCGTTTACCCGAGTGTAGGACAGGCATGGCGAATACGCAACACCCCGTGCGGGGCGTACCCCGGCGCCGGGCCGCGCCGTCTCGGGGCCGCCTCGCCGCCGCCTGCGGCGACGCTCCCGCCTGGATC
>NZ_WJSP02000418.1 GCF_009720255.1 Agromyces humi
CGCCGCCGTGCTCGATGAACGCCTCGGCCTGCGCGAGCCCGTTCTGCCCGGTCGTCGCGTCGAGCACGAGCAGGACCTCGCTGATCGGGGCCTGCTTCTCGACGACGCGCCGGATCTTGCCGAGCTCGTCCATGAGGCCGCCCTTCGTGTGCAGCCGCCCGGCGGTGTCGATGATGACGATCTCGATGCCGTCGCGCTTGGCCTTCTCGACGGTCTGGAAGGCGACGGATGCCGGGTCCTGCCCCTCGCGCTCGGGACGCACGATGCCCACGCCGGCACGCTCCGCCCAGGTCGCGAGCTGGTCGACCGCTGCGGCGCGGAACGTGTCGGCCGCGCCCACGACGACGCTCCGGTCGTAGGTGCGCAGGAACCGGGCGAACTTGCCGATCGTGGTGGTCTTGCCCACGCCGTTCACCCCGACGACGAGCACGACCGCCGGGCGCTCGGTGAGCTTCAGCGTCGGGTCGTACTTCGCGAGCCGCTCCTCGATGAGCTCGCGCAGCATCCGCTGCACGTCCCGCGGATCGGTCGTGCGGTACCGCTCGACCTGCGCCTTGATGGCGGCCACGATCTCCTCGGTGACGGCGGGGCCGAAGTCGGCTCGGATGAGCGCGGACTCGAGGTCGTCCCACGTGTCCTCGTCGATCGTCTTCGCTCCGAAGACCCCGCGGAGGGCCGCACCGAGCGACCATGATGCGCGTTCTGCCATGTCTCCAGCCTAGAGCGCCGGTACACCGCGGCCGGTGCCCCTGCAAGGGGTTGCCGCTCCCGCGGGGCCGCGGAACCCTCGGGGACGACGGAAGGAGTGCGAATGACGATCGTGGGATTCCACGCCTCGCACGAACAACTGCCGCCCAGCCGCCTGCTCCACGCGGTGCAGCGCGCCGAACAGGCCGGCTTCGACGCCGCCATGTGCAGCGACCATCTCGAACCGTGGAGCGTGCGACAGGGGCACTCGGGGTACGCATGGAGCTGGCTCGGCGCCGCGCTCGAGGCCACCTCGTTCTCGCTCGGCGTCGTGACGGCGCCCGGGCAGCGCTACCACCCGGCGATCGCCGCGCAGAAGCTCGCCACCCTCGCGGAGATGTACCCGCGGCGGTTCTGGGCGGCGCTCGGCAGCGGCGAGGCGATCAACGAGCACGTCACCGGCGATCCGTGGCCGGCGAAGGAGGAGCGTGACGCGCGCCTCGCCGAGTCGGTCGACGTGATCCGCCGGCTCCTGGCGGGCGAGGAGGTGAGCGCCGACGGCCGCATCCGGGTCGACCGCGCGAGGATCTGGAGCCGCCCCGACGAGCCGCCGCCGCTGTTCGCCGCCGCCATCAGCACCGAGACCGCCCGCGACGTCGCGACGTGGGCCGACGGCGTCATCACGGTCGACCAGGGGTCGGACGGGCTGCGCGAGTTCATCGACGCCTACCGAGGCGCCGGCGGCCGAGGCCCGGTCGCCGTGCAGGTGCACCTGAGCTGGGCCCCCTCCGACGACGAGGCGCTCGCCATCGCGCACGACCAGTGGCGGCAGAGCCTCGTGCCGGCGCACCTCTCGTGGGAGCTCGACCGGCCGGAGGACTTCGACGCCCGCACGGCCGACGCCACGCTCGACGACGTGGCCGGCACGCTGCTCGCCTCCTCCGACACGGCACGGCACCTCGACCACCTCGCCGGCATCGCCGAGCTCGACGTCGACCGGATCTACCTCCATCACGTCGGCGCGGGGCAGGACGCGTTCATCGACGCGTTCGGCGAGCACGTCCTCCCCGCCCTGAGGGAGGTGGGGCGATGAAGATCACCGACCGGAGCGACCTCTGGTGGAAGACGGCGGTCGTCTACTGCCTCGACGTCGAGACGTACATGGACTGGAACGACGACGGCTCGGGCGACTTCGAGGGCCTCGGGCACCGGCTCGACCACCTCGCGGAGCTCGGGGTGACCTGCCTCTGGCTGATGCCGTTCCAGCCGACGCCCGACCGCGACGACGGCTACGACATCACCGACTTCACGGGCGTCGACCCGCGCCTCGGCGAACTGGGCGACGTCGCCGAGTTCATTCGCACGGCTCGCGACCGCGGCATGCGCGTGATCATCGACTTCGTGATGAACCACACCTCCGACCGCCATCCCTGGTTCAAGTCGGCGAGACGCAGCCGGACCTCGCCGTTCCGGGATTGGTACGTGTGGCGCGACGAACCGCCCGCCCATCCTGCCGAGAGCGTGTTCCCCGGCGAGGAGGAGAGCGTCTGGGAGTTCGACGAGCGCACCGGCCAGTACTACCTGCACAGCTTCTACCGGCACCAGCCCGACCTGAACATCGCCAATCCCGAGGTGCGCGACGAGATCGCGAAGACCATCGGGTTCTGGCTGGAGCTCGGCGTCTCGGGGTTCCGGGTCGACGCCGTGCCCTTCCTCATCGAGCCGCCCGACGGCGTCGACATCGGCGACCCGCACGAGTTCCTGCGCGACATCCGCCGGTTCCTGCAGCGCCGCTCGAGCGATGCCGTGCTGCTCGGCGAGGTGAACCTGCCGTACGACCAGCAGCTCGAGTTCTTCGGCCGCCGCGGCGACCCGGCCGAGCTGACGATGCAGTTCGACTTCCTCGGCATGCAGGCCCTGTACCTCTCACTCGCCCGGGAGGATGCGCGACCCCTCGCCGCCTCGCTCGCCGAGCGGCCGCAGCTCGAGCCCGAGGCGCAGTGGGCGAACTTCGTGCGCAACCACGACGAGCTCACCCTCGACAAGCTCAGCGACGCCGAGCGCCAGGAGGTCTTCGACGCGTTCGCGCCTGAAGAATGGATGCGGGTCTACGGGCGGGGCATCGCGCGACGCCTCCCGCCGATGCTCGACGGCGATCCCCGCCGCATTCGCATGGTCTACAGCCTGCTCTTCTCGCTGCCCGGCACGCCCGTCCTGTTCTACGGCGAGGAGATCGGCATGGGCGAGAACCGCGAGGAGGGCGGACGGATGACCGTGCGCACCCCGATGCAGTGGACCGACGGGGCGAACGGGGGCTTCTCGCG
>NZ_WJSP02000419.1 GCF_009720255.1 Agromyces humi
GCCGCCGTCCGACGGGGCAGGCGCGTGCGAGGCGACGGTGCCGCCGGTGGCGGGAGCCGAAGCAGGAGCGGGCGCCGCGGGGGTGCTCGCGTCGGAAGCAGTGACCGCCGGCGCGGCCGGAGCCGGTGCCCCACCGGTGGGCGCCGCGGCATCCGTCTGGATCACGAGGATGGGCGTGCCCACGTCGACCGTCCTGCCCTCGTCGACGAGCAGTTCGGACACGACGCCCTCGAACGCGCTCGGCAGCTCGACCAGCGACTTCGCCGTCTCGATCTCGACGAACACCTGGTCCAGCACGATGCGATCGCCGGGGGCGACATGCCACTGCACGATCTCGGCCTCGGTGAGTCCCTCACCGACATCGGGGAGGGGGAATCGGATCTCGCTCATGCTGTCTACCCTCGCAGTCGATCTATGCCGTCGGCGTCATGTGGTGCGCGGCCGTCAGTACGCCAGTGCGCGGTCGACGGCTTCGAGCACCCGGTCGGGGCTCGGCAGGAACTCGGTCTCCAGGGAGGCGGGCGGGAACGGGGTGTCGAAGCCCGAGACACGGAGCACCGGAGCCTCGAGCGAGTAGAACGCCCGCTCGGCCACGGTGGCCGCGATCTCGGAGCCGACGCTCACGAAGCCGTACGCCTCCTGTGCGACGACGAGCCGGCCGGTGCGCTGTACGGAGTCGAGCAGCGGGCCGTAGTCGATGGGGGAGAGGGACCGCAGGTCGACGACCTCGATGCTGGTGCCCTCGCCGGCAGCGATGTCGGCCGCCTGCAGCAGCGTCGAGACCATCGCGCCGTGTCCGACGACGGTGACGTCGGTGCCCTGGCGGATGACCCGGCTCGCGTGCAGCGGCATGCCGGAGTGGTCCTGGTCGACCGGCCCCTTGGGCCAGTAGCGGCTCTTCGGCTCGAAGAACAGCACCGGGTCGTTCGACGCGATGGCCTCCTGGATCATCCAGTACGCGTCGTGCGGGCTCGATGGGCTCACCACTCGAAGGCCCGGGGTGTGCGCGAAGTACGCCTCGGGGCTCTCCTGGTGGTGCTCGATCGAGCCGATGTGTCCGCCGTAGGGTACGCGGATGACGACGGGCATCGAGACCGTGCCGTCGTGCCGCACCGTCTGGCGGGAGAGCTGCGTGGTGATCTGGTCGAACGCCGGGAAGATGAATCCGTCGAACTGGATCTCGACCACCGGCCGGTAGCCCCGCATCGCGAGGCCGATCGCCGAGCCGACGATGCCCGACTCGGCGAGGGGCGTGTCGAGCACGCGCTTGTCGCCGAACTCGGCCTGCAGGCCCTCGGTCACGCGGAACACGCCGCCGAGGGGGCCGATGTCCTCGCCCATGAGCAGGACCTTGTCGTCGGCGCGCAGCGCCTCGCGGAGGCCGGCGGTGATGGCCTTGGCCATCGAGAGGGTCTGCACGCCGCGCATGCCCGACTCGGATTCGGCTTCGGTGTCGGCTGCGACGGATGCCTCGGGCGCGGGCGTCCGGCGGGTCGGCGCCACCTCGGCCGACGTCGCGACCGCCTCGTCCATCAGGCGCTCGTCGTCAGTGCGTGAGCTCATGCCGCTCCTCCCTCGAAGCCGGACTCGTACGCCTCGAGCCACGCGGACTCCTCGGCCATGAGCGGGTGCGGCTCGCTGTAGACGTGCCGGAAGATCTTGTCGCGCGTGGGCCCCGCGACGTCGAGGGCACGACGGCGCATGTCGGAGGCGACGTCGGCCGCCTCGGTGTCGGCGTCCTCGAAGAACGCCGCCGACGCGCCCCGGCCCTCGAGCCAGGCCCGGTAGCGGGTGATCGGATCGCGCTCGGCCCAGAACGCGACCTCTTCGTCGGTGCGGTACTTGGTGGGGTCGTCAGCCGTGGTGTGCGCGCCCATGCGGTAGGTCACGGCCTCGATGAGGCTGGGCCCCTCGCCGGCGCGGGCCTCCTCGAGCGACTGCCGCGTGACCGCGTAGCTGACGAGCACGTCGTTGCCGTCGATCCGCACGCCGGGCATGCCGAAGCCGCCACCGCGCAGTGAGAGCGGGCTGCGCGACTGCCGCGAGACCGGCACCGAGATCGCCCAGCCGTTGTTCTGCACGAAGAAGACCTGCGGGGTCTGGTAGCTCGAGGCGAAGACGAGGGCCTCGTTGGCGTCGCCCTGCGAGGTGGAGCCGTCGCCGTAGTACACCAGCACCGCGGCATCCGCCTCGGGATCGCCCGTGCCCACCGCGCCGTCGAACTGCATGCCCATGGCGTAGCCGGTCGCGTGCAGCGTCTGGGAGGCGAGCACGAGCGTGTAGAGGTGGAAGTTGCCGTTCTCGGCCGGGTTCCACCCGCCGAGCGTGACGCCCCGCAGCAGCGACAGGATCGCGACGGGGTCGAGGCCGCGGATCATGCCGGCGATGTGCTCGCGATACGACGGGAAGATGTGGTCCTGCGGCCGTGCGGCACGGGCGGAGCCGACCTGGGCGGCCTCCTGCCCGTGGCTGGGCACCCAGAGCGCCAACTGGCCCTGCCGCTGGAGGTTCGCGCCGGCGATGTCGATGCGCCGGGACACGGCCATGTCGCGGTAGAACTGCTCGAGCATCGAGTCGGGGAGCGCCTCGACCAGCGGCAGGTATTCCTCCGCCTCGGGCGTCGGGCGCAGCTCGCCCGATGGGGTCAGGAGCTGGACCGTCGGCACGGTGAAATCTCTCTCGCGGGCTGCCACCGTTCCACGGTACTCGCTACGAGGTGCGCCCTTCTTGTGAAGCCGGTACAAGCTCACCGAGGATGCGGAGGAGGGTTTCGACAGACTCGGGCTCGCCGATCGAGATCCGGATGCCCTCGGGCGGAAACGCCCGCGTCACCAGTCCGGCGTCGAAGAGGCGCTCGGCGACCTCGGCGGTGGCGTCGCCCGTATCGAGTCGGTCGAGACGAGCTTCCCCGGCATGCCGGGCTTCCTCAAGGGGCTCGAGGGCCCCGACCAGCCGCAGGAGGCACGGGCCATCGGCGCGACCATCGACGGCGTGCGGCTCTGGAGCCTC
>NZ_WJSP02000042.1 GCF_009720255.1 Agromyces humi
AGGTCGCGCCGCGACCGCGGCAACGAGGAGGGGGTGCCTTCGGGTGGCCTTGTTTGGCGTATTCACTGCGGCCGGGTGCCGACCTGACGCGGCGTCAGGCCTCGCGCGACGCCCACCAGGCGAGCAGGCGCTCGCGCGCGGCATCCGGGCCGATCGGGCCCTCGTCGAGCCGCACCTCGAGCAGGTGGCGGTAGGCCTCGCCCACCACGGGGCCCGGCTTCACGCCGAGGAGCTGCATGATCTGCTCGCCGTCGAGCTCGGGCCGCACGGCGGCGAGCTCCTCCTCCTCCGCGAGCACGGCGATGCGCTCCTCGAGGTCGTCGTAGGCGAAGCCGAGGCGGTCCGCCTTGCGGCGGTTGCGCGTCGTCACATCGGCCCTCGTGAGGATGTGCAGGCGCTCGAGCTGGTCTCCGGCGTCACGAACGTAGCGGCGCACTGCGGAGTCGCTCCACGCGGCATCCGCGTAACCGAAGAACCGCAGGTGCAGCTCGATCAGCCGTGAGACCGCAGCGATGGTGTCGTTGTCGAACCGCAGCGCGCGCAGGCGCCTGCGGGCGAGCTTGGCGCCGACCATGTCGTGGTGGTGGAACGACACCAGGCCGCCGGGCTCGAGCTTGCGCGTCGCCGGCTTGCCGATGTCGTGGAGCAGCGCAGCGAGCCGCATGACGAGGTCGGGCGAGTCGAGGTTGCCGCGCGAGACCTCGTAGTCGATCGCCTGGTCGAGCACGGTCAGGGAGTGCTCGTACACGTCCTTGTGGTGATGGTGCTCGTCGACCTCGAGCCGCAGCGCCGGGATCTCGGGCAGCACCCGGTCGGCCAGGCCCGAGTCGACGAGCAGACGGATGCCGCCGCGGGGCGACGAGGTGAGGAGGAGCTTCGACAGCTCGTCACGCACGCGCTCGGCGGAGATGCGGTCGATCTCGGGCGCGAGGGCGGACATCGCCTCGCGGGTGCCCTCCTCGACCTCGAAGCCGAGCTGGGCCGAGAAGCGCGCGGCACGGAGCATCCGCAGCGGATCGTCGCCGAACGACTGCTCGGGCGCCGCGGGGGTGCGCAGGGTCTTCGCGATCAGGTCCTCGACGCCGCCCGACGGGTCGACGAGCGCCAGTTGGGGGAGCCGCAGCGCGAGCGCGTTCACGGTGAAGTCGCGCCGGGTGAGGTCGTCCTCGAGACTGGAGCCGAACACGACCTCGGGCTTGCGTGACTCACCGTCGTAGGCGTCGGCGCGGTACGTCGTGATCTCGACCGTCTCGCCCGCGATCTTCGCGCCGATCGTGCCGAACGCCCGGCCGATGTCCCAGTGGGCGTCGGCGATCGGCTTGACGATGGCGAGGATCTCGTCGGGCGTGGCATCCGTCGTGAAATCGAGGTCGTTGGTGGCCCGGCCGAGGAACGCGTCGCGCACCGGACCGCCGACGAGGGCCAGCTCGTGGCCCGCGGCGTCGAAGGCGGCCGCCAGCTTCGACACCGTCGGCGAAGCGGCCAGCTCGCCCAATCGGTCGAGGGCCGCCGCGACACTCTGCATGCCCCTATGTTAAGCGGACCCGCCGGACGCACCCGTGCGCGGCCCTGCCTGTGGACGCCGAGCGGATGCCCCGGGGCCACGCCGTAGAATCGCCTGCATGGTGGACGAGTCGATCCCTGCGCGCCCGCGCGCCGACTCTCCCACCCGACGCACCCGCACCCTTCCCAGGCCGGCCCGATTCGCCCTCGGCGGCGCTGCGCTCGCGGCCGTGGCAGCCTTGGTCGGGGCGCCCGTCGTCGCCAACGCCGGCGTCGACGCTGCGGCCGCGTTGCAGGCCGTCCTGCCCGCCGCTGGAATCGCGCCCGCAGGGAGTGCCGCGACAGATGCCGTCGGCGGCATACGACCGGCTGGGCCCTCGCGAGCGGTCGACGACAGCAGTGGGCTGCGCGTGAGCGTGTCGCCCACGGTCTCGAGCACCGTCTCCCTCGGCGGGCCCGTCGCGATCTCCGTCGAGATCGAGAACGCCACGGGCGAGGCCCTCGCGCCCGGTGTGGTGCGGCTCGTGCGCGCCGGCGCCGACATCGACGACAGGGGTGAGCTCGACGACTGGCTCGCCGCCGAGCAGGGCGGCGACGAGGGCGCCGACTCCGATGCCGCGAGCATGGTGCCGATCGCCGACGGCGAGGCGCGGGGGCTGCCGGCCGGTGGAGCCACCGTCGTGTCGTTCACCGTGCCCGCCGATGCGTTCGCCGAGCTCGCCGACTCACCTGTGATCGGACTGGGCGCCGAGCTCCTCGTGGGCGACACCGTCGTGGCCTCGGGCACCTCGGCCTACGCGAACGCCGGTGTCCCCGCATCCGGCTCGGTCGCCGTCGCCCTCGCCGCGCCCGTCACGACGCCCACGACCGGCAGCGCCGCGGGGTTGATCGACGTCGACCAGCTCACCAACTGGACGAGCCCCACAGGGCTGCTCACCCGTCAGCTCGACGCGCTCGCCGGTCGGCGCGTGGCCATCGGCATCGACCCGCGCATCATCGCGTCGATCAGGGTGCTCGGCACCAGCGCGCCGCCCAGCGCGACCGCGTGGCTGCAGCGCCTCGCCGGGCTCCCCAACGAGATCTTCCCGCTGGCCTACTCCGACGCCGACATCTCGGTGCAGGCGCAGGTCGGCCTCCCCGCGCTCCTCGGCCCGACGTCGTTCACCGACGCGATGGATCCGGCGAACTTCCCCGCGACCGGTGAGGGATCCGTCGACCTCGGCGCCGTCGACGAGCAGGGCGCCTCCGAGAGCCCGACGGCACCCGCGACGGATGCCTCCGAGCCGCCGCCGACCCCCGGCACCCTGCCCACCAGCGAACAACTCCTGTCGTGGCCGTACACGCGCACCGACCTCGCCTGGCCGGGCGACGACACGGTGGCGACGGGAGACCTCGGCTTCTTCGCGGCATCCGGACTCACCACCTCGATCCTCGCGCCGGGCAACGTGGAACCGGTGGTCGGCGTCGCACCGTCCTCGGCGACCATCGACGGCTCGACCGCGCTCGTCGCCGACAGTGCGCTCACCGAGCCGCTGCGCGCAGCGTCCACGGCCTCGACGGACACGGAGTGGCGTGAGGCGACCGGGCAGGTGCTCGCCTCGCTCGCGCTCGACGCGGGCGCCGCGCGCACGACGGTGTTCGCGACCTTCGACCGCGGCTCCGTCTCGCAGATCGCCCGCGTCTCGGCGCTCATCGACGAGATCGGCAACTCACCGTGGTCCACGCTCGCCGGGCTCTCCGAGGCGATCGGCGCACCCCCGGAGGCGCGCACCCTGATCGATGAGCCCGAGTCCGACGAGCGCAGGGCGCAGGTCTCCCGCCTGACGGAGGTCGAGGCCCAGGTCACGGAGTTCTCCACCGTCCTCACCGATCCGGCCCTGCTCACCGGCCCGGTACGCCGTGAGCTGCTCTCACTGCTCGACGTGGCCTGGCTCGACGACCTCGAGGCATGGAACGGCGTCACCAGCGACTGGCTCGTCGCCCAGCGAGGGGTCCTCGGGTCGATCTCGGTCGTGCCGAGCAGCACCATCAACGTCGTCTCGACCGAGACCGGCGTGCCCACGACCATCGAGAACACGCTGCCGTATCCGGTCACCGTGGTCGTCGATGTCAGCCCGTCGAACGGTCGGCTCATCGTCGAGGAACAGGTCGAGCAGACCGTGGAGCCGCAGTCCCGCTCCACGGTGCGGGTGCCGGTCGCGGCGGGCGTCGGCAACGGGGAGGTCACCCTCACGGTGTCGCTGGCGTCCACGGCCGGTGTCGCGATCGGCACGCCCGTCGACATCCCCGTCAATGTGCAGGCCGACTGGGAGGGCCTCGGCGCGGGCATCCTCGGCGCGATCGCGGTCGTCGTGTTCGGACTCGGCGTGTGGCGCAACATCCGGCGGCGACGGCGAGATCGTGCCGCCGCCGCTGCCGCTGCCGGTCCCGAGACCGATGCCCCCGAGGCTCATGCTCCCGAGACCGCAGTTCCCGAGACCGAAGCTCACGAGACCACAGCTGCCGACACCGACGCTCACGAGACCACAGCTCCCGACACCGACGCTCCCGAGACCGGAGCTCACGAAACCGGGGCGGTCGCCGATGCCGACGCCAGCAGCCAGCCAGCCCGAGTCGCACCCGACGCGGGCGCGAACGACCCGACCGGCAGCTCCCGTGGCTGACGACGACCGCATCGGGCGCGCCAGCGCATTCCTGGCGTCGGGCACCATCGTCTCCCGCGTCCTGGGGTTCGTGAAGGCGATCATCGTCGCCGCGACCATCGGCGTCGTCGGATCCGCGGGCGCCGACGCCTTCGCGGTGGCGAACGGCCTTCCCAACACCGTCTACGTGATCGTCGCCGGCGGTGTGCTGAGCGCCGTGCTCGTGCCGCAGATCGTGCGAGCCGGCTCGCACGCCGACGGCGGCGGCGCCTACATCAACAAGCTGCTCACGCTGGCGCTCGTGATCCTGGCCGGGGCCACCATCATCGCCACGGCGCTGGCACCGCTCCTCGCGTTGCTGTACGGGGCCACCCTGCCACCGGCGACCCTCGACCTCGCCATCGCCTTCGCGTGGTGGTGCCTGCCGCAGATCTTCTTCTACGGGCTCTACACGCTGCTCGGCGAGGTGCTCAACGCCCGGCGCAGCTTCGGGCCGTTCACCTGGGTCCCGGTGCTCAACAACATCGTCGCGATCCTGGGACTCCTCGTGTTCGCAGCGCTCTTCGGCGTCGATCCCGACGGCACGAGGTCGGCCGACGCGTGGACGCCCGGCATGGTCGCCGTCCTCGCCGGCTCGGCGACCGCCGGCATCGCGGCGCAGGCGCTCATCCTCTTCTGGTTCTGGCGCCGCATCGGGCTGCGGTACCGGCCCGACTTCGCGTGGCGAGGCGTCGGGCTCGGCACCGCCGGGCGTATGGCGGGCTGGACGTTCGGCATGCTCCTGCTCACGACGCTCGCCGGCATCGTCCAGACACTCGTCCTCGGCACGGCATCCGGAAGCGGGAACGCGTCGGTCGCCGCCGTCGACTACGCGTGGCTCATCTTCATGCTCCCGCACTCGGTGATCACCGTGTCGATCGCGACCGCCTACTTCACGCGCATGAGCGAGCACGCCGCGCGCGACCACCACGACAAGGTTCGCGACGACGTGTCGAGCGCCATCCGGGGCATCACCCTCATCATCAACCTCGCTGCAGCAGTGCTGCTCGTCATCGCCTATCCGTTCGCCGCCGTCTTCGAGACCGGCAGCTTCGCCGACACCGCGGCGCTCGGCAATGTCGTCATCGCGTTCACCCTCGGCCTGGTCCCGTTCTCCATGCTGTTCGTCGTGCAACGCACGTTCTACGCGCTCGGCGACACCCGCACCCCGTTCCGCTTCACGCTCTTCCAGGTCATCGTGTTCACGGCCGGAGCGTTCTCGTGCCTCCTGCTCCCGAAGGACCTGCTCGCGGCGGGCATCGCCCTGGTCACGACGATCGCCTGCATCGCCCAACTCGCGGTCGCCGCCTGGCTGCTGCGTCGTCGGCTCGGCACCCTCGACGGAACGCGCATCGCCGTCGGCTTCGCGCGCTCGTTCGCGGCGCTCGTGCTGCCGCTCCTCGCCGGCGTCGGGCTCCTGATCCTGCTCGGCGGAACCGTCGAAGGCGGTTTCGCCGTGTCCGGCATCTTCGGAGCCGTCATCTCGATGGCCATCATCGGGATCGTCATGGCCGTGCTCTACTTCGGTGGCCTCTGGCTGCTCCGTTCGCCCGAGCTTCGCGGGTTCGCCACGCCGCTGGTCGCTCGGCTCCGACGCGACTGAGCCCGCGGCATCCGACCCTCGCCGTTGCGCCGAGGGCGAAGGAATACGCGCCGCCTAGACTGTGTTCACCATGACGGTGGCTCTTCGGCTCGCCCGATCCACCGGAGCACATGCGACGACAGGAGTGGAAGTGCGCGACATCATCATCATCGGCTCTGGGCCGGCCGGATTCACGGCCGCGATCTACGCCGCTCGCGCCGAGTTGAAGCCGCTCCTCATCGCCAGCTCGGTCGAGATCGGCGGCGAGCTCATGAACACGACCGAGGTCGAGAACTATCCCGGGTTCCCCGAGGGCATCATGGGCCCCGACCTGATGGCGAAGTTCCAGGCGCAGGCGGAGCGGTTCGGCACCGAGGTCGTCTACGACGACGTGGTGGAGCTCGAGCTCGATGGACCGGTCAAGCGCGTCAAGCTCGGCAACGGCGAGACCCACGAGGCCTCTGCGCTCATCTACGCGACCGGGTCCGCATACCGCAAGCTCGGCCTCCCCGAGGAGGAGATCCTCTCGGGCCACGGCCTCTCGTGGTGCGCCACGTGCGACGGCTTCTTCTTCAAGCAGAAGACCATCGCAGTGGTCGGGGGCGGTGACTCGGCAATGGAGGAGGCCACCTTCCTCACCAAGTTCGCCGACAAGGTCTACGTGATCCACCGCCGCGACTCCCTCAAGGCGTCGAAGATCATGCAGCAGCGTGCCTTCGACAACCCGAAGATCGCGTTCATCTGGAACGCCGAGATCGCTGCCATCCATGGCACGACCGCGGTGACTGGCGTGACCCTCCGTGACACCGTCACCGGGGAGGACCGTGGCCTCGACCTCGACGGGCTGTTCGTCGCGATCGGGAACGACCCGCGGACCCACCTGGTGCACGGCAAGCTCGAGTTGACTCGGGAGGGCACCATCCATGTCGAGGGCCGCTCGTCGCGCACGTCGGTCGCCGGTGTGTTCGCCGCCGGCGACGTCATCGATCCCTTCTATCGCCAGGCCATCACCGCCGCCGGCTCCGGCACCGTGGCTGCTCTCGACGCCGAACACTTCCTCGCCGCACTCGAGGACGCTGCCTCGCCCGAGATCGCCGAGATCGAGGCTGAGGCGATCGAGGAAGCCGTCGCCGTCGAGAACTTCGTCCGCACGAGCTGAGCATCGTCACCGATGCATCTCGTGACATCCGCTTCACCAAAAAGGAGAACGCAATGACTGCACGTGCAGTGACCGAGGCCACCTTCGAGCAGGAGGTCCTCAACAGTGAGAAGGCCGTCCTGGTCGACTTCTGGGCCGAGTGGTGCGGCCCGTGTCGCATGGTGAGCCCGATCCTCGACCAGATCGCGAGCGAGCACGCCGACAAGCTCGACATCGTGAAGCTGAACGTCGACGAGAACCCGCAGCTCGCGATGAAGTACCAGATCACCGCGATTCCCGCGTTCAAGGTCTTCGAGAAGGGCGAGGTCGTGAAGACCGTCATCGGCGCCAAGCCGAAGCCCGCGCTCGAGGCCGACCTCGCCGCCTACATCTCGTAGTCGGCCGCCTCGCATACGCAGAGACCCGCCCGGCACACGCCGGGCGGGTCTTTCGCGTTTCCAGGGCCCCACAGTTCGATCCATGATCGCGATCGGGGCTCCGGATGCCGCGGGCCGCACGCGTCGTCATCTCGAACGGCCCGCCCGAACCCAGCAACTAGCATGAATATCCTGAGCAGAAACGGAAGTGACGTGACCTCTGACGGCGTCCCCCAGCGGACCGGCAACAACCTCGACCCTTGGTACGCGAACTACGCCGAGCGAGCTGCCGGGCTGGCCGCATCCGAGGTCCGAGCCCTGTTCGCCGTCGCGTCGCGTCCCGAGGTGGTCTCGCTCGCCGGCGGCATGCCGTTCGTCTCGGCACTCCCGCAGGAGCTCATCGTCTCGTCGATGGAACGCGTCATGCGCACCCAGGGTCCGACGGCGCTGCAGTACGGCTCGGGCCAGGGCATCCCCGAGCTCCGCGAGCACATCCTCGACGTCATGTCACTCGAGGGCATCCGCGGTTCGGTCGACAACGTCGTCACGGCGACCGGGTCCCAACAGGCCCTCGACCTCGTCGCGAAGCTGTTCATCGACCCCGGGGACGTCATCCTCGCCGAGTCGCCGAGCTACGTCGGCGCCCTCGGCGTGTTCCGGTCGTACCAGGCGAGCGTCGTGCACGTCGCCATGGACGAGGACGGGCTCATCCCCGAGGCGTTGCGGCAGACGATCGCGCACCTGCGCGGCCAAGGTCGCCGCATCAAGTTCCTCTACACGATCCCGAACTTCCACAATCCGGCCGGGGTCACCCTCGCGGCATCCCGGCGGCCCGAGATCCTCGAGATCTGCAGGCAGAACGAGATCCTCGTGCTCGAGGACAACCCCTATGGCCTGCTGCACTTCGATGAACCGGCACCGAACGCGCTGCGCTCGCTCGATGAGGACGGCGTCATCTACCTCGGCTCGTTCTCGAAGACTCTCGCCCCAGGGTTCCGCGTGGGTTGGGCGCTCGCGCCGCACGCGATCCGCGAGAAGCTCATCCTCGCCGCCGAGTCCGCGATCCTGTCACCGAGCTCGTTCAGCCAGCTCGTCGTGTCGGAGTACCTGTCGACCACCGACTGGCGTGCGCAGATCGACACGTTCCGGGGCGTGTATCGGGAGCGCAAGGACGCGATGATCGAGGCGCTGGGGGAGTACCTGCCGCAGCTCAGCTGGACGAACCCGAACGGCGGCTTCTACGTCTGGGTCACCATGCCCGACGTGCTCGACTCGAAGCAGATGCTTCCGCGGGCGGTCAGGGAGCTCGTCGCCTATACGCCGGGCACCGCGTTCTTCGCCGATGGTCGAGGGCGGCACGCCATGCGGCTCTCGTTCTGCTATCCGACGCCCGAGGCGATCCGGGTCGGCATCCGTCGGCTGGCCACGGTCGTCAACGGCGAGCTCGACCTGCTCGACACGTTCGCCGGAACCGGGACACTGCAGCTCCCGCCCAGCTCCGGGTACGAATCCGCCCCGCCCTCCGACCTCAAGTAGTGGAGAAACCCCTGATCATGAGCGATTCCCACGGTCTCTACGTCGTCGTTCTGGCTGGCGGCATCTCGCACGAACGGGATGTCTCCCTGCGCTCCGGGCGGCGGGTGGCCGACGCACTGAGCTCAGCCGGACACCGCGTCGTCCTTCGCGATCCCGATGCGGGGTTGCTCCCGTTCCTCGCGGCCGAGCGACCCGACGTCGTGTTCCCCGCCCTCCATGGGTCGAGCGGTGAGGACGGCTCACTGCTCGATCTGCTGGCAGGCCTCGGCGTGGCCACGGTCGGTTCGACCGGTGCGGCGGCGCGCCGCGCATGGTCGAAGCCCTTGGCCAGCTCGGTCGTCGCGCAGGCCGGACTCGCCGTTCCCCAGTCGATCGTGCTGTCGCACGAGGCCTTCCGCGAGCTCGGCGCCGCGAGCGTGCTTCGCGTGGTGCGGTCAGCACTCGAGGGCGACCTCGTCGTGAAGCCCGGTTCCGGCGGATCGGCACAGGGCGTCACCATCGTCGACAACACCGAGGACCTCCCTCGCGCGATGGTGGAGGCGTTCACCTACGACGACGTGGCCGTGGTCGAACGTCGCATCGTCGGCACCGAGATCGCCGTCGCGGTGGTCGACACCGGCGACGGCCCGCAGGCGCTCATCCCGGTGGAGATCGAGCCGTCGGCGGGAGTGTACGGATTCCAGGCGA
The DNA here is from genome assembly GCF_009720255.1 of Agromyces humi. Classification (GTDB taxonomy): domain Bacteria; phylum Actinomycetota; class Actinomycetes; order Actinomycetales; family Microbacteriaceae; genus Agromyces; species Agromyces humi. Next base: position 9,505 of record NZ_WJSP02000042.1, read on the forward strand.
GGTACAACGCGGGCGAGACGACGTTCTACGCGCCGTCGCGCCTGAGTGACGACGTGGCGGCTGCGGTATCGGATGCCGCGGTGCTCGCGCACCGCACCCTCGGACTCCGGGATCTCTCTCGCGTCGACTTCATCGTCGACGCCGGCGGCACCCCGTGGTTCCTCGAGGCGAACGTGATCCCCGGCCTCACCGAGACGTCGCTGCTGCCTCTCGCAATCGAGGCGTCGGGCACTCGCGCGAGCACCGTGTACAGCGGACTCGTGCGAGCCGCATCCGCTCGCGCCGCGTGAGTCGACCCCTCGATTCGAGCGTGAAACGGGCCGATTCAGTTCGCCAGGAACGATTCTGCGGCCGGCCTCGACCTAGACGCCCTCGAGTTCCTCGCCGAGGTCACTGAGAATGCGACGGAGATCTTGGACCGTCGCGAAATCAATGCTGATCTGGCCTTTCCGAGCGCCGAGCGCGATACGGACGCGGGTGTTGAGGCGGTCACCCATTCGGCCGGCGAGATCGTCGAGGAAGTCCTGGCGCTTGCCCGCCGCCGGCTTCGCGCGCGACGGTTTCGGCTCGCTCGTCGCGATCGCCTCCGCCGCGCGCACCGAGAGTTCCTCGTTGACGATCTTGTCGGCGAAGCGCTGCATCGCCTCGGGGTCGTCACCCGAGGCGAGGATCGCCCGGGCGTGTCCTGCGCTGAGGACCCCGGCGGCGACGCGGAGCTGGACCGGCTCGGGAAGCTTCAGAAGCCGGAGTGTGTTCGAGATCTGGGGACGTGAACGTCCGATGCGCGACGCCAGCTCCTCCTGGGTGATGCCGAAGTCGGCCAACAACTGCTGATACGCCGATGCCTCTTCCAGGGGGTTGAGCTGCGACCGGTGCAGGTTCTCGAGCAGCGCGTCGCGGAGCATGGCTTCATTGGCCGTGTCCTTGACCACCGCGGGGATCGTGTCGAGCCCGGCGGCCTTCGTGGCGCGCAGACGTCGCTCGCCCATGACCAGCTCGTACTTGCCGGGCTGGTCGGGGTGAGGGCGCACGACGATGGGCTGAAGGACACCGAACTCGCGGACGCTGTGCACGAGCTCGGCAAGATCCTCGGGATCGAACACGTTGCGCGGCTGGTGCGCGTTCGGCACGATGTCATCGGGATTCAGGCGGGCGAGCCGTGCTCCCGGGACAGCCAGCAGACCCTCGTTCGCGGCCGCCTGCTCGACCACCGCAACCGCCGTGGGCGACGATGAGTCGGAGTCGGGGAAGAAGACGTCGACAGGGCGGGTCGCGCGAGGTGTGTCGTCGCCGGTCGGGATCAGTGCGCCGATACCGCGGCCGAGACCGGTTCGCTTGGTTGCCATCAGTGGATGTCCTTCTGGTTCGCTGCGCCGCGAAGCGCGATCTCCGCGGCCGCCTCACGATATGACAAGGATCCGCTCGAGCTGAAGTCGTAACTGATCACGCTCTGACCGTAGCTCGGCGCCTCCGACACGCGAACCGAGCGGGGGATGATCGTCTCCAGGGTCTGCGCGGGGAAGTGCTCGCGCACCTCCTGCGCGACCTGTTGCGCGAGGTTCGTGCGTGAGTCGTACATCGTGAGCAAGATCGTGGACAACCGCAGTTCGGGGTTGAGGTGCTTCTCGATCAACTCGATATTGCTCAGCAATTGGGAGAGACCCTCGAGAGCGTAGTACTCGCACTGAATGGGAATCAGCACCTCACGGGCAGCGACGAATGCGTTGATCGTGAGGAGTCCCAAGGAGGGCGGGCAGTCGATGAAGACGTAGTCGTACGGGCGCTCCATGTCGGCGAGGTGGCGATCGAGCGCCCTGCGGAGTCGCTGCTCTCTCGCGACGAGGGATACGAGCTCGATCTCAGCACCGGCCAGGTGAATGGTCGCGGGCACGCAGTCGAGTGACTCGTGCTCGGTCGACGGTCGCACGACGTCGGCAAGCGGAAGGTCCGCGACGAGGACGTCGTACACACTCTGCTGCTCGGAGCGATGATCCACGCCGAGGGCCGTCGATGCGTTGCCCTGGGGGTCGAGGTCGATGACGAGGACGTGGGCGCCTGAGCGCGCAAGTGCGGCAGCGAGGTTCACTGCGCTCGTCGTCTTGCCCACGCCACCCTTCTGGTTCGAGATGGTAAGGACCCGCGTACTGGCGGGCAGGGGAAGGACCGCCTCGTCCAAGGCGATGCGGCGCCGAGTCTCTTCGGCAAGTTGATCGGCCAGGGGAGTTCCTCCATGTTGGACGTCCGTTTCACGTGAAACGGGGACGGGAGTTGGAAGCATGGCGCGCGTTTCACGTGAAACGACATCGGGAGCATCCACGGTGCGGGCTGCCTCCGCAATCGCGGCCGGCGGCTGGGCCCGGAGATTCAGCGTAGCGGCCGCCGCGCGGGGGTCGGGGTCAGCGGGCGCCTCGACGCTCTCTCCCGCGGCGGGTCTTGAAGTGGCGACCTGTGAAACCGAATCGCCGGCTGCGGTGATCGTGGCGGAATTCGATTCGCCAGTGCGGCCCGGGCCGGTGTCATCCTGCGCCACGAGATGGGGCGTTGACGATGGCTCGGGCTGAGAGGCGGCAGTGTCGGCGCCATCCTGAGTGGCGTGGACGACCTCGGCACTGTCCCGGAAACCCTCCGTCGTGTCCGTTGACGGAGCTGAGGCGTTGCCGGTGGTCGGAGCTGGATTCGGCGGAGATGGCGCACTCCGGGGAGCGTGAAGGGATGACACCGTGTCAGCTGCAGCGTCTCCCACGATTTCGCGGATCAGATCTTCGAGCAGGCGGTCGGCCGATGCGGTGCTGCCGGCGTGCGGCGTATCCGCCGCGGTGGCCTCGGGATCGTCAGCCAGCGCGGCGGCCGTCGCAACATCCCAATCGATGCTGGCTACCGCTCGTGCACCGGGAGTTCCTGACACGGCGGCGGCGGATGCCCCGTCGTCGTTTCCTTGGCGAAACTGCGTCTGTTGCGCAGGCTGCTGCGAGCTGAGAACGCCGGGCGCAGGACCATTCCCCGCGCGAGCTGGGTCTGCGACGACCGGCACTGTGGAGTCCGCGGTGCGCCGCCATGATTCTGCCGGAAGCGGCATGGCCGACGGGTCTCCGACGGCTGGAGTTGAGCCACCGGCTGATTGAACCGGGTCGAGCTCTGAGTCACCCACCTGTGAGCGGTGGACCGCTCCATCCGAGGGAGACGTCGGCGCAGCAGTGGGGGAGTCAACTGGCGGCGCGTCGGTCGACGCAGCGGCCGACGTCGCGCGCGCCTCGGGACTCCATCGGGACTCGACCTGGTGCTCGTTGCTGTGCGGTGCCGCATTCAACGCGGCTGATCCGTCGGCGCTCGAGCCGCTGGCGGCGTGCGTCGTACCGTTCTGCGAGTCGACCTCAGGCTGGTGACGCTTTCGGTGGAACCATCCGCGTCCTCCCCCTTGGGCCATGCTGACTGCTCCAAACGTCACGCGGTGTGCGGTGCTCACGGATCCCGGTCGCCGTCGACGACGTGGGATTCCAGCCTAACCGCCACCACCCTCCTTCCAGTTCTCGAAGCGCCCTATTCGGCTCGTTGCCCCGAGTCGACACTCGGGATGCCGGGACGTCCGCCCCCGCGCAACCCTCCTGGCATGGACTCGCCCGTGTGGACGCGGGCCGAGCAGGAGTCCGCAGCACCCCAGCCTGCCGGTAGTTCCTGGATCCGCGCCGCCCTGACCGATGGGCGGATGGATGTTTCACGTGAAACGGCACCCAGCCTCGACGGGCCCGCCAATGCGGCTTCCATCCAGATCGTCGAACCGACTGTGAGTCCCCAGACGACCGGGCCTCACTCGTGAACGCCCTACAAGAAGTATTGGCCCCACGGCGACTCGGTGGCCAATGCGGCAACGTCATTCACGCTACGTACGGTCGGCGTGCGTTGCACGTGGAACGGTCGCCGACGCGGCCAGCGCCACGCTGTCCAGGAATCCGACGCGGCGTCTGCCGGATCCCGTCCTGCGCACGCGGAACGGGCAGCGCGGCGAAGACCGTCCCAGTGGCTCGGCATCAAGGGTCCAACAGCATCCCGAGCGTTCGTGAGGGAGGGTGGGCAAGCGTGCTCGCCGGCAGCGTCGCGTCGCGCATTCGTGTCTGGAAGGGGCGCGCCAGGCGACGTCGCGCGGCCGGTGGGCGTGCTGGGCGCGCTCGCCCGCGCAGTGCAGTGTCACTCTGACAGCGAGCCCGACCGGAGGCGACGTCCACCAGGTCTGGGCCGTGGCGCGATTCGGGGTCCGCGCTCATGCGCGCCGATCACTCATCCCCAGGATCGCGTCGATCATTGGTTCATTCGCGGCGGGGGAGCGGTTGGACGCCTCGCGGCCGTCGGCCGGATGCTGCAAGCAGACAGTTGGTGACCCGTTTGTCGTTCGTCGGTCGAGGGCCACCTGTTTCACGTGAAACGACACTCGCGCCGAAGGTCAGGAGGGACCGACTTCGAGCGCTGCTCACGGTGAGGGCATGGAACACCGAGCGTGTTGCTCCCCGCACACCACTCACCGCGCGTTCACTGATCCTGGAGATCCTGGACGAGTGGCCGACTGCGCGAGGTCCCTCGTGACCACACTGGCTATCTTCACGGTGGCCCGGCACACCGCGGCATGGCGGGCGCCTACGTCGACCGAACCTCGGGGCGGTTGCTTCGGCCGATGTCCACGCGCAGCAGGATGACGTTGGGTTGGCAGCAGCCGCGTTGTCGAAGTGCGTCGCGAAGCATCGCGACGATCCGAAGAAGCACACTCGGACGAGGAGTGGCCGGCGTCCCGAAGTTACCGGCGGGGTCGAGGAGCGGCGCGCTGTGGGGAGGGGAGGGCGTCTGGGCGGCGGACGGCCTGGCGAGGCCGGTGGTGTGCGCCCGAGTGACGCGGGGGATACGGCCGATGTGATCGGGGAAGACGATCCGTGGCTACCGTGAGCAGGGCACGTCGCCGAGCCGCAGCCGACGCTATTGAGGAGCACGTGGCACGAACCGCGGTACGCGGGAGGACGCACGGCATTGGAACAGGAGCAGGGGCGTCACCGCGTGAGGTTGGGAAGCCCGGAGCGCGGTGACGAAGCGAGATATGCGGGACGACCGAGTGGCACGAAGCTGCGGCAGCCGGCAGCCGGTGGCCGAGGCGGTTGCGGCTCTGCTCTGCTCTGCTCTGCTCTGCTCTGCACTGCACATGGAGCTCCAACGAGCCCGCGATGACCAAGAGCGATGCGGTAGCACCTCGGCTGGCACGCCATATCTCAGAACCCACGACGTGGACGGTCACGCGCGGACTCGTTGGGAACGCTATCTCGTCAGCGGTCACTCGGGCGGGAACCAAGCTCGGCTTGCGACGGTCGTCGGTCGGCCGCCCGCGTACCGAGAGCGAACGGGAATCTCACGGACGGGAGGCGGGCTACTCAGCAACAGACCTCCCCGCGCGCGCCCGTCGCGCCGGTCATCGGCGGCTGGGCGTCGGGATCACGTGCCGGTGAGGAAGCATCGCGCGGCGGTGTTTCACGTGAAACACACCGGGTGTCAAGGCACGGGCGGCGCCGAGAGCCATCGCGAGACCCGGAGTTGAGGCACGCCCGCGCGGTGCCCGGTGCGCTGCGCGGTCCTAACGGACGGTCGCCCGGAAGACCCGTGTGATCTCGGCGACGACTCCCTCGCCGAGCACCAGCACTTCGGGATTCCGAACACCGAACTTGCGGATGACCTTCTCGGCCGCCGTGATCTCACCATCCACCCCTGCGCCCTTCATGAGCACGAGCTCACCGCCCGGCTTGAGCAGGGGAGCGGTGACGGGGATCAAGGTGCGAAGTGCGCTCACGGCTCGCGCCGTCACTTGGTCGAGGGTTCCGTTGAGCTTCGCCTCTTCGGCGCGCGCGCGAACCACCTCGACGTTCGCGAGCTCGAGCTCGTCGGCCTGTCGCTGCAACCATGCCACACGTCGTTCCATCGGTTCGATGAGCGTGAACGACACATCGGGCCGCATGATCGCGAGAACGATGCCGGGCAGGCCGGCTCCGGAGCCGACATCGCCGACCCGACGCGGGCGGAGGAGTGGGGCGACCAGCGCGCTGTTGAGGATATGGCGCGTCCAGAGTCGGGGGAGCTCCAATGGGCCGATGAGACCCAGCTCCTCACCGTGGCGCGCGAGTGATTCGGTGAATCGGCGGCCCGTGTCGAGGTGCTCTCCGAAGATCACGCCCGCGGCCGCGGGCTCGGGCTCGAGTCCGTCGATCATCGTTTCACGTGAAACGTCACGCACCGCGCGTGATGATGGTGTGGCGCTCGGCGCCTTCACCGCGCGACTCCGAGTGGAATCCCTGCTCGCTCACGAGGTCGTGGACCAACTTGCGCTCGTACGACGACATCGGGGGCAGGGCGGCCTCGGCCGCGCCGGCCTCGATGCGCTCGATCGCGCGACTCACGAGGCCGCCGAGCTCGCTCCGGCGAATGTCGCGGGAGCCACCGATGTCGAGGATGAGGCGGGAGAAGGCACCCGTCTTGGTCTGCACCGCAAGTCGGGTGAGCTCCTGGAGGGCGCTGACCGTGTCGGGCTTCGACAAGAGGTTGAGGTTCGCTCCATCGCCGGCGTTCACCGAGACATACGCCCGGCCGTTGCGCGCGTCGATGTCGATGTCGCCATCGAGGTCGCAGATGTCGAGGAGCTCCTCGATGTAGTCGGCGGCGATGTCGCCTTCTTCTTCGAGCTGGGCGATCGAGCGGTCGTCCGTCTCGTGCTGCACGTTGGTCATGGTCTACTTTCCACCCTGCTTCTTCGCGCGCGTCTTGCCGACTGGCTGCTGACGCTGCGTGGTCTTCTTCTCTTCGACGACGATCGTCTCGGGCTTGTCCTCGACGACGAGCTTGCCCTTCTTCGCGAGGCGCGCCTCGCGGGCCCGGGCAGCTTCACTGCCGGGCGTGGGCATGTTCCTGATGACGAGGAACTGCTGGCCCATGGTCCAGAAGTTCGAGATCAGCCAGTAGAACATCACGCCGAGGGGGAACGCCACGCCCGAGAACGCGAACACGAGGGGGAGCAGGTACAGGAGGATGCGCTGCTGACGGAACATGGGGCTCGCCTTGGTCTCGGGCGACATGTTCTTGGAGACGATCTGCAGCTGCGTGATGAACTGCGACGCAGTCATGAGCACGATCATGGTCAGCGCGATGAGCATGACGTTGATGCTGAACGGCTGCCCGGCCGTCATGAGGTTCCACTGCTCGATGAACGTGGCCTTCAGCGGTGCGCCGAGGAATTCGGCGTTCGCGAACGAGTTGGCGAGCTCCTGCGTGAAGAGGCCGACGCCGGCCTTGTCGTGCTGAGCGTCCTGGAGCACGGAGAACAGGGCGAAGAACACCGGCATCTGGAGCAGGAGGGGCAGGCACGAGGAGAGCGGGTTCGTGCCGGTCTTCTTGTACAGCTCCATCGTCTCGCGCGACATCGCCTCGCGAGAGAACTGGTCCTTCTTGCCCTTGTACTTGTCCTGGATCTTCTTGAGCTGGGGCGCGACCTCGAGCATGCGCCGCTGGCTCTTGATCTGCCGGACGAAGATCGGGATCAGCGCCGCACGCACCACGATCACGAGGCCGACGATCGACAGCACCCAGGTGAGGCCGGCGTCGGGGTCGAGCCCGAAGAAGGTCCACATCGAGTGGAACGCGACGAGGATCAACTCGATGACCCACTTGATGGGCCAGAGGATCAAGCCGATGAGATCAGGCATGTGCGGGGTCAGTCCTTTCGGGACAGTGCGGGGGTCG
>NZ_WJSP02000420.1 GCF_009720255.1 Agromyces humi
CGCTCGCGCCGTTCCTCGAGGTGCTGCCCGACGCGCAGTTCTACCCGAGCACGAACCCCAAGTGGTCGGCGACGGATGCCGCGTTCAAGGCGCTCTTCGGACAGATCCAGACCAAGCCCTCCCAGGATGGGCCGTTCAGGAACACCGCGAGGCACATCAGGCCCCGCGCTGAACATCCGAGCTCTCGGCGCGTGATTCGGCGATACGGGAAGATTCTTGCATACCCGTGGACGGTTGACAGCAGAGACATCCGATGTTTATGCTCGGGCTCGCCACGAAAGGACGCCATGAGCACGATCGTCAGTGTTGACACCAGGGACATCCGCTTCCCGACCTCGCTCCAGCTCGACGGGTCGGACGCGATGAACCCCGACCCCGACTACTCCGCGGCGTACGTCGTGCTGCGCACGGATGCGCCCGACGGGCTCGAGGGCCACGCGTTCGTGTTCACGATCGGCCGCGGCAACGACGTGCAGGTCGCGGCGCTCGAGGCGCTGCGCGGCCACCTCGTCGGCGAGGACGTCGAAGCGCTGCTCGCCGACATGGGGGCCGCCTCGCGTCGACTCGTGCACGACTCGCAGCTGCGCTGGCTCGGCCCGGAGAAGGGCGTCATGCACATGGCGATCGGGGCGGTGGTCAATGCGCTCTGGGACCTGCGCGCCAAGCGGGCCGGCCTCCCGCTCTGGCAGCACCTCGCCGGCCTCAGTCCCGAGGAGCTGGTCTCGCTGGTCGACTTCCGCTACCTCAGCGACGCCATCACGCCCGAGGAGGCGCTCGCGATCCTGCGGGCCGCTGAAGCGGGCCGGGCCGAGCGCACCGCCCACCTCCTCGACGTCGGCTACCCGGCGTACACGACGACGCCAGGCTGGCTCGGCTATTCGGACGAGAAGCTCGAGCGTCTCTGCCGGGAGGCCGTGGCCGACGGGTTCCCCCAGATCAAGCTGAAGGTCGGCGCCGACCTCGCCGACGACGTGCGGCGGCTCCGCATCGCCCGCGGCGCGGTCGGCCCCGGGTTCCCCATCGCGATCGATGCGAACCAGCGATGGGATGTCGCCGACGCCATCGAATGGGTCAACGCCCTCGCCGAGTTCGAGCCGGCGTGGATCGAGGAGCCGACCAGCCCCGACGACATCCTCGGACACGCCGCCATCGCCCGCGGTGTCGCCCCCGTTCGCGTCGCCACGGGCGAGCACGTGCAGAACCGCATCGTGTTCAAGCAGCTGCTGCAGGCCAGCGGCATGGACGTGATGCAGATCGACGCCACCCGGGTCGGCGGGGTCAACGAGAACATCGCGAACCTCCTGCTCGCCGCGAAGTTCGGCGTGCCCGTGTGCCCGCACGCCGGCGGCATCGGACTCTGCGAAGCCGTGCAGCACCTCTCGATGTTCGACTACGTCGCGGTCTCGGGCACGATGGACGGACGCATGATCGAGTACGTCGACCACCTGCACGAGCACTTCGTGACCCCGACCGTCGTCGTGCGCGGGCGTTACCTCGCACCGACGGCACCGGGCGCCGGCACCGAGATGCTGCAGGACTCCATCGACGCGAACACGTGGCAGGGATCGCACGCCGGCCAGGACGAGCACGTGGCGGCGCCGGCATGAGCACGCCCTCCGCGGAGGTCACGAGCGCCGGTCGCCTGGGGCCGGTCGGCCTCGGCACGGCGCCGCTCGGCAACCTCTACCGCAAGGTCACGGATGCCGCAGCGCACGCGGCGCTCGAGGCGGCCTGGGCCGGCGGCATCCGCTACTACGACACCGCGCCCCACTACGGCCTCGGCCTCTCGGAGCGGCGCCTCGGCGCCTTCCTCCGCGGCCGGCCACGCGACGAGTTCGTGCTGTCGACCAAGGTCGGCCGCGTGCTCGAGCCCAATCCCGCATTCGCCGACGGCGACGACTTGGCCGACGGCTTCGCGGTGCCGAACGACCTCGTGCGGCGCTACGACCCGAGTGAGTCCGGCGTGCGTCGCAGCATCGAGGACTCGCTCGAGCGGCTCGGACTCGACCGGATCGACATCGCCTACCTGCACGACCCCGACGTCTACGACCTCGACCGCGGCATCGCCGAGGGACTTCCGGCACTGTCGCGTCTCCGCGACGAGGGCGTCGTCGGCGCGATCGGCATCGGCACGAACGATGCGGATGCCGCAGCGCGGGCCGTGCGCGAGGGCGACCTCGACCTCGTGATGATCGCCGGACGGTACACCCTGCTGGAGCAGCCGGCGCTCGCCGACCTGCTGCCCCTCTGCGAGTCGCGCGGGGTCGGCGTGGTCGCGGCCGCGCCGTACAACTCGGGACTGCTCGCGACCGACGAGCCGGGGGAGGGCGCCCACTACGACTACGGCGAGGTGCCCGACGACGTGCTGCGCCGCGCGCGCGAGCTCGCGGCCGCCTGCCGCCGACACGGGGTGTCGCTCCCGGTCGCAGCGATCCGGTATCCGCTGCGGCATCCGGCCGTCCGCTCGGTGGTGGTCGGCTCGGCACGGCCCGAGGCGGTGCGCGAGAACCTCGAGCGCGCACGCGAGACCGTGCCCGAGCAGGTCTGGGCTTCGCTCCGCGACGAGGGGCTGATCCCGTGACCGGCCGGGTGATCGACGCCCACCTGCACCTGTGGGACCGCTCGCGGGGCGGCTACGCCTGGATCACGCCCGAGCTCGGGCCGCTCTTCCGCGACTTCGGGCCCGCTGAGGCCGAGGCGGAACTGCGGTCGGCAGGGGTGGATGCGGCCATCCTCGTGCAGGCCGACGACTCGACCGCTGACACCCGATCCATGCTCGACGTGGCCCGTGGGAACGACTGGGTCGCGGGCGTCGTCGGGTGGGTGCCGCTCGATGACGATCGAGCCGCCGCGGCCGCCCTCGACGAGCTCGACGCGGAGCCGATGCTCCGCGGAATCCGGCACCTCGTGCACGACGACCCGCGCGACGAGTTCCTCGACCTGCCCGTGGTGCGCGCGTCGCTCGCCGCGGTGGCCGCGCACGGCCTCGTGTTCGACGTGCCCGATG
>NZ_WJSP02000421.1 GCF_009720255.1 Agromyces humi
ACGGTCTACTACGAGTACTCGCCCGAGAGCTACACCGGCACCGAACTCGAGTTCGCCGTCGACGTCTGCAACCAGGTGCTCGAGGTGTTCGAGCCGACGCCCGAGCGCAAGGTCATCATCAACCTGCTCGTCGCCACCGGCGTGCGCGATGGCCTCCCCGAGCTGCCCGGCCTCGCCGAGCAGTGGGGATCGGGCGCGGTGGTCTGCCCCTACTGCGACGGGTGGGAGGTGCGCGACCGCCGCATCGGCGTGCTGGCCGCCGGGCCGATGGCGCTGCACCAGGCGCAGCTCCTGCGCCAGTGGTCGGCCGACGTCACCTACTTCGTGAACGGCACGGAGTTGCCGTCCGACGCGTACGCGGCGCTCGTCGCCCGCGGCATCGGCCTGGAGTCGCGGGAGGTCGTGCGGGTCGTCGCCGACGAGCACGGCCGGCTCAGCGGCATCCGTCTCGCCGACTGCACCGAGGTCCCGATCGACTCGCTGTTCCTGCAACCGTTGTCACTGCCGAACGACGCCGTGCTGCGCTCGCTCGGCGCGACGACGACCGAGCAGCTCGGCGTCGACTGGGTGGCGGTCGACGCCGACGGCCGCACGAGCGTGCCGGGGCTCTGGGCGGCGGGCAACGTGGTCTCGCCGCGCACGTCGGTGCCGATCGCCTCGGGCGCCGGCAACGCCGTGGGCGCGGCGATCAACGCCGATCTCATCGACGAGGAGATCCGAGAGGCGCTGGCCGCCGGCGTCACGGTCGTCTGAGCGAGTTTCGATCCAGATCGAAACGCTGGCGTGTCGGATGCCGCAGCGGGAGGCTCGTGCATGGCACACCCCGCGCACCCGCTGACGAAAGGACCACCGCATGTCGTTCCAGGCATACCTCGACAACATCGAGACGAAGACCGGCCTCACGCCGCGCCAGTTCATCGAGCTCGCGCACGAGCGCGGCTTCGACGAGACCACCAAGGCGACGCCGATCGTGGCTTGGCTGAAGGAGGACTACGGGCTCGGCCAGGGGCACGCCATGGCGCTCGTGCACGTGATCACGAAGGGCCCGCAGATCAGTACGAAGCATGTCGGCACGAACGGCGCGCACAGCGACGCATCCGACACCCTCTGGCTCGACGGGAAGGCGACGAACCCGAACCCCTGAACCTTGGTGAGGAGGCCACCGAGTTCGAGCGAGGTCGCCGGGTGGGGCCGGACTCGCCGCGTTCGGGCAGAGTGGGTGAGCCGGACTCCGCCGGCATCCCGATCTTGAAGGACGCATGCGACACCTCACCGATGACTCCGCCGCCCTCGCAGACCCCGACGGCGACCTCACGATCCGGCACCTGACGGACGCCGACGAGCTCGGACTGTTCAACCGGATCTCGTACTCGCTCAACGATGAGCTCGCCGACGACCTCGCCGGTGGACGCCGGCGGCTCGACTGGATGTGGGTTGCGGTGCGCGACGGCCGGCTCCTCGGGCGCATCGGCTGGTGGACGAGCACCGAGGGTGCCGAACCGCAGCAGCTCGACATCTTCGACGTCGACGATGCGCTGCCCGACGACGGCTTCCGCGCGGTCGGCGCGGCACTCCTCGAACGGGCCGCCGCGCACGTGCTCGCGGGCGTCGACACGCCACCCGAGTTCGCGCGCTACCTCCCCGGCGACTGGCACGACGACCCCGTGCAGCGTCGGGGCACCGAGCTGCGCATGGAACTGCTCGAGCGCACCGGTGCCCGCTTCGTCGTGGAGCGCCTCCGCCTGGAGTGGACTCCGGGCACCCCGATCGCCGCAGCCGATGGCCGGCTCACGTTCCGGCCGTTCGCCTCCGACGCCGAATTCCTCGACGTGACCACGCGCGTGCTCACCGGCACGCTCGACGCCCACAGCGTGGAGGAGCTCGCCGAGCACTCACCCCGCGAGGTGGCCGAGGCCTGGTACGAGGACGAGTTCGCCCGATACACGACGCCCAGGGAGTGGTGGCGCGTCGCGATCGACGACGCAGGCGGAATCGTCGGCTTCGTCGTGCCGGCCCGCAACGCCTACCACCCGATCATCGCCTACCTCGGCGTGCTGCCCGATCATCGCGGTCGCGGCTACATCGACGGGATCCTCGCGGAGGGCACCCGGGTGCTCCACGAGGCAGGGGTCTCGCACATCCGCGCCTCCACCGACGTGGGCAACGTGCCGATGGCGGCGGCGTTCGCGCGGGCGGGCTACGTCACCTTCGAGCGACTGGTGAACCTGGCCTGGAGCTGAGCACGCGGCATCCGCTGGTCGGCTTGCGGCTCACAGGTGTCAGCGCGTGAGGTCGTCGCGCTCGACGATGCGCTCGGCGTCCCACGGCTCGGCCCAGCCGAGCTCGTCGAACATGCGGGACAGCACCAGCGCCGTGAAGCCCCACACGATGCGGCCGCCCACGGTGAATGCCGGCGACCGGTAGGTGTGGTCGCCGAGGGTGTACACGGTGATCGCGCGGTTCGCGGGCTCGAGCAGGTCGGCGACCGGGATGCGGAACACGTCGACGGATTCGTCGTGGTCCACCGCGGCCACCTCGCTCGGGTGCGTCCACCACGCGGGCACGGGCGTGACGATGTGCCGACTGACCGGCACCGCCATCTCGGGGAGGGTGCCGAGCGGTTCGATGCCGTCGGGATCGAGCCCGGTCTCCTCGACCGCCTCGCGCAGGGCGCCGGCGATGGGTCCGTCATCGGATGCCTCGAGCCGCCCGCCCGGGAATGCGATCTGCCCCGCGTGGCTGCCGAGGGTCGCCGCGCGGCGCAGCAGCAGCACGTCGAGGTCTCGCGCGACGGGACCGTCGGTGCGCGCGGGCACGTGGTCGAGCACCCCGAACAGCAAGAGCACCGCGGCCGGACGCAGGCTCGAGAACGAGCATGAGCGCCGCGAGCGAGGCGGTGGCGGCAATGGATGCCGCCACCAACCGTCTCGATCGGGAAACGCGTCCAACTCGGGTCATTGGAACTTCCAGCGCGAGCCGCGGGCCGGCTCGACA
>NZ_WJSP02000422.1 GCF_009720255.1 Agromyces humi
CGCCCTGGCCGCGGAACCGGATGCGCGCGAACGCGTAGCCCGCCATCGACGAGAACAGCATGGTGCCCGCGGTCACCAGCACGGCGATGTACATCGAGTTGAAGTACTGGCGGGCGAACGGCTGCACCGTGAAGGCCTGGACGTACCCGTCGAGCGTCGGGTTCGACGGCCACAGCTCGGGCGGGAAGGCGAAGATCTCGTTGATCGGCTTCAGCGAGGACGTGACCATCCACCACGTCGGGAAGACGAACGGGACGGAGAGCACCAGCAGCAGTCCGTAGAACAGCACATTGCGCCACGGGCTCGGGCGGGTGCGTCCGCGTCCGGCCCGCTGGTCACGCGGCGGCTCGCGGAGGGCGTCGTCGACGTCGAGCACGGGCCGCGCCATGACGTCGGCGACCTGCTCGGCTGCGGCATCCGGCCCCGCGTTCATGGCGATCGCATCAGTTCTCATAGAAGACCCATCTCTTGCGGAGCTGCCACTGGGCGATCGTCAGCACGAGCACGATCGCGAACAGCAGGATGGCGAGCGTCGACCCGTACCCGAAGTGATGGAAGTCGAACGCCTGCTGGTAGAGGTAGTACACGAGCACGGTCGTCGAGATGCCCGGCCCGCCCTGGGTGAGCACGGCGATCTGGGCGAAGACCTGCAGCGAGCCCACGATCGTGATGATCGAGGTGAGCAGGATCGTCGGCGAGATCAACGGCACCGTGATGCGCCAGAAAAGCACGCGGTTGGATGCCCCGTCCATGCGCGCGGCCTCCTGCACCTCCTGCGGCACGCCCTGCAGGGCGGCGAGGAACAGCACCATGTTGAGGCCGACGTTCTTGAACACCTGCACGACGATGACCGAGGCCATGGCCGTCGGCCCCTCGCGGAGCCAGTTCGGCCCGTCGACGCCGACCATTTGGAGCAGGCCGTTGATACCGCCGTTGTCTTGGAGGAGGAAGCTCCACACGATCGTCCACGCCACGAGCGAGACGACGACCGGCGAGAAGAAGACCGTGCGAAACACGGTGATACCCCTGACCCGGCGGTTCAGCAGCACCGCGAGCAGCAGCGCCAGCCCGAGGTTCAGCACCACGAGCCCCGCCGAGAAGATGCCGGTCGCCTGCAGCACGGGTGCGAGCTTCGGATCACCCATGAGCTTCTCGAAGTTCTCGGTACCCACGAAGCGGAAGGTGCCCGCAAGCACGTTCCACTCGTTGAACGAGTACCAGAAGATCAGCACGAGCGGGAGTAGCACGAAGAGCACGATGCCGACGAACTGGGGCGCGATGAAGAGGTAGCCGGTCAGCTGGTCGCGCGTCGAGTAGCTCGGCACCCACCGGCGCCGTGGGCGCGGATCGCGGGGCGGGGCGGCCCCCGGCCGGGCTGGTGCCCGGCCGGGAGTCGTCACGGTGGCGTCGGCCATGGAGCGTCGACCTCCTAGCCCAGCAGCGGGTCGATGGCGGTGCAGACGCCCTCGAGCGCGGTGGGGATGTCGGCGTCGGGGACCCAGACCGCGTCGAGCGCCGAGCGCACCTCCTGGCCGATCTCAGCCGAGTCGGTGTGGCTCGGCCGGGTGACGCCGGTGTCGATGCCCGGGATGACGACGTCCTCGATCTGCTCGGGGGTGAGCGTCGGGTTCGTCGCAGCGAGCGTCTCGACGTTCAGCTGGGAGACGCGGGGCGGGGGGAAGTACTGGGCCAGCTGCTTGGAGTTCTCGGGGTTGGTGAAGAACGCGAGGAAGTCGGCTGCGGCCTCGGCGTTCGGGCCGTCGGCGAGCACGCCGATGCCGGCCTGGCCGACCATCGAGTACTCGCCCTCAGGCCCCTCGGGCAGCGGAAGCAGGTCCCATGCGAAGTCGCCCGCGAGCAGGGACGCGCGGGAGATCTGCGTCACCGTGAACGCCGACTCGCCGGCGAAGAAGTCGGCCGTGGTGCCCGGGCCCGGCATCGACTGCGACGTGAACGCCGCGTCGTGCAGGAACTCGAACGCCTCGGTCATCTCCGGCGAGTCGAAGGTGCACTCGGTGCCGTCCTCACTCCACGGCGCGGCGCCCCAGCCCATCCACACGGAGGCCAGGTTGTCCCAGGTCGTGTAGTCGAAGTCGCGGATCACGAACCCGGCCTTGCCGGTGGAGGCGTGCACCGCGGCCCCGGCCTCGGACACGCCCTTCCAGTTCCAGTCGCCGTTCGCCTGCATCTCGGCCGACGTCGGCAGCCCGGCGGACCTCAGGAGGTCGTCGTTCGCGAACATCACGAAGGGCGACGTCGAGAACGGGTACGCCACAAGCGAGCCCGAGTCGTCGTGCCAGAGCGCGGTGGCGCTCTCGGACAAGTCGTCGAACTCGTAGCCCTCGGTGCCCTCGAGCGTCTCGTCGAGGGGCAGCAACGCACCCGAGTCGACGAAGTCGGGTGCCGCGTTCTCGAGGATCCATGCGAGGTCGGGGGCGCTGCCGCCCGCGATCTGCGTGGTGACCGTGGTCGTGTAGTCCTCGAACGGCAGCGGGTCGAAGGTGATGTCGGTGACCTCAGGGTGGTCCGCCATGTACGCGTCGGCGATCGAGTCGAACAACGCGAGGTGGTCCTCGTTCGAGGTCCACACGGTCATCCGCAGCTCGACATCGGATGGGGTGGAAGCCGGTGCCCCTCCGCCCGAGCAGCCCGCGAGTGCGAGCGTCGCTGCGGCGGCGAATCCGACACCTGTCAGCGCCCTTGCTGATCTCATGATGATTTCTCCTAGTATCCCGAGACGCCGGCCGGCCAGTGCAGCTCGACGCCTCCGTTCGTGAGCAGGGTCTGGAACTCCGCGAGGAGTTCCGGGTTGGTGCGGATCGCGCGGGGGCGGGACGCACGATCGAGGCAGAAGACCGCGAGGCGGCCGGCCGCTTCGCCGATGTTCCACTCCACCGGGTGGAGCCGGAAGGCCCCGTTGGTGATGTGGGTGGTACCGACGTTCTTGCCCGCGGGCAGGAGGTTCTCCAGCCGGCGGGGGATCAGGGCTCC
>NZ_WJSP02000423.1 GCF_009720255.1 Agromyces humi
GGTTCGGGCGGTGCGGGCTCCGGCGGCTCGGGCGGCGGTCTCGGCGACCTGCTGGGCGGCCTCCTCGGCGGCGGCAAGCGCTGACGAACAACGACGGCCGTCGGGCCTCCTCGGACCCCCGCATAGACTGACGGGGTGCCAGTGAACCCCGAGCTGCAGGGGCGGGTCTTCCCGCCCACCGAGCCCTATCTCGTCGGGCGTGAGAAGGTGCGCGAGTTCGCGCGCGCCGTCTTCGCGACCAACGCGATCAACCTCGATCCCGAGGCGGCCAGGGCCGCCGGCTACGACGACGTCGTCGCGCCGCCCACGTTCGCCGTGGTCGTGCAGGAGCACACGCTCGCGCAGCTGCTCGCCGAGCCCGACGCAGGCATCGACTTCGCGCGGGTCGTGCACGGCGACCAGCGCTTCACGTCGACGCGTCCCATCGTGGCGGGCGACCTGCTCACGGCGACGCTCACGGTGTCGAGCGTGAAGACGCTCGGGCCGCACTCGATGGTCACGGCGGAGTCGTCGATCACGGATGCCGCCGGCACCCACGTCGTGACCGCGATCTCCACCCTCGTCGTGCGAGGGGACGAGTGATGGCCGCCGCTCCCGCCTTCGACGGACTTGCCGTCGGCGACATCGTGGCCGAGCACTCGTTCGCGCTCACCCGCGACTCGCTGGTGCGCTACGCGGGCGCCTCGGGCGACTTCAACGCGATCCACTACCGCGACGACGTCGCGCGCGAGGTCGGCCTGCCGGGCGTGCTCGCGCACGGCATGCTCACGATGGGCTTCGCGGTGCAGCCGGTCGTCGACTGGGTCGGCGATCCGGGTCGTGTCGCCGACTACCAGGTGCGGTTCACCCGCCCGGTCGTCGTCGATCCGCAGCTCGGCGCCGTCGTCTCGGTCATCGCCAAGGTCGGGCAGCTCGACGCCGACACCCGCGTGGCCCGCATCGACCTCACGGTGAAGGTCGGCGACGAGACGGTGCTCGGCAAGGCGCAGGCGCGGGTCTCCCTCGACTGACATGGCCCGCGACATCCCGTTCTCCGAGCTCACCACGCTGCAGGTCGGCGGACCGGCCGCGAACCTCGTGACGGCCGCGACGCAGCGCGACCTCGTCGACCTCGCGGTCGAGGCGTGGTCGGAGCGCGAGGCGTGGCTGGTGCTCGGCGGCGGCTCCAACCTCCTCGTCGGCGACGACGGCTTCGACGGCACCGTGATCCGGGTGGCCACGAAGGGCATCGAGGTGTTCGCGCGCGACGAGGCCGCGGCATCCGTGCGCCTGCGCGTGCAGGCCGGAGAGACGTGGGACGACCTCGTCGCCTGGACGGTCGAGCAGGGGTTCTCGGGGTTCGAGGCGCTCTCGGGCATTCCAGGCTCGGTGGGCGCCGCGCCCGTGCAGAACATCGGCGCGTACGGCCAGGAGCTGGAGTCCACCCTCGTCGCGATCGAGTTCCTCGAGGAGGGCGCCGATCGCCCGCACCGCATGACGGCCGCGGAGCTCGAGCTCGGCTACCGCACGTCGGTGCTCAAGCGCGGCCTGCGCGGCATCGTCGTCTCGGCCGAGTTCGAGCTGCACGACACCGCGGCGGAGCGCGCCGTGCTCGGTGAGGCGCTCGGGCAGCCGATCGCGTACGCGCAGCTCGCCGACGCGCTGCACGTGAACCTCGGCGACCGGGTGCCCATCGCACGGGTGCGCGAGAGCGTGCTGGGCCTGCGTGCCTCGAAGGGCATGGTGCTCGACCCGGCCGACCCCGACTCGGTCAGCGCGGGTTCCTTCTTCACCAACCCGATCGTCACCGAGCGCGTCGCGCGCACCCTGCCGGGCGACGCGCCGAGGTGGTACCTCGAGGAAGAGGCGGCCGACGAGGTGACCCCGCTCGTGGGCGGGATCGCCGAGGAGTCCCCGCTCGATCAGTTCCTCGCCCACCAGGCGTCGCTCGGCGTGGTCGACGACGGCACGGATGCCGCACCCGCCGAGCCGCTCGTGAAGCTCTCGGCCGCGTGGCTCATCGAGCGGTCGGGCATCCGCCGGGGGTTCGCGCTGCCCGGATCGCGCGCGGCCGTGTCATCGAAGCACACGCTCGCCCTGACGAACCGCGGCGGCGCGGCAGCCGAGGAGGTCGCCCAGCTCGCCCGCTTCGTGCAGAACCGGGTGCAGGCGGAGTTCGGTATCGTGCTGCACCCCGAGCCGGTGCTCGTCGGCCTCGAACTCTGACCGCGCCTCAGGTGCCCGACGCGCGGTCGCCCGCCGGGCGGTAGACCTCGAGCGCCTCGGGGATGACCCGCACGGTCGTGAGGTAGCCGGGCGCGGCGTAGGCCGCCGCCGCCTCGGCAGTGGCCGCGATCGCGACCTCGCCGTCGTGGGCGAACCCCGGCGGCTGCCCTTCGCGCGGCCGCACGACCACGTCGAGGGACTCGGTCGGGTAGGCCTCGATGCGGCTGGGGAGCAGGCGCAGGCGACGGAACACGGCGCTCGTGCGACGGCCGAATGCGAGCGAGGCGGCCGCGCCCACGCGAGACCCCGCGTGCAGGATGCGCACGTCGAGCACGCCCCCGTCGAGACGGCGCCGCTGCAGCGGCGCGACCGTGCCCGGGTCGTTGTCGTCGACGCCGACGAACAGGGTCCACACGCGCGCGCGCCGGCCGTTCACCACGACCGTCACGGGCGAGGCATGCCGCAGCACCCTCATCGCCGCGATCAGGGCGGCCGGCCACTTGCCCCATCGGTCCTGCAGCTGCTCGCGCACGGTCACGAAGTCGGGGTAGAAGCCCACCGACGCCGTGTTCAGCACCGTCACAGGCTCCTCGTCGCCGAACCGCAGCTCGGCGACATCCGCTCGCACGCCCTCGCCGCGTTGCAGGGCGTCGACGGCCAGGTCGACGGATGCCGCGCCCGCGGCCCGCGCGAAGTGGTTGAAGGTGCCGCCGGGCACGACCAACAGGGGCAGCTCGGCGCCGACGGCCTCGTGCGCCACCGCCGCGACCGTGCCGTCGCCGCCG
>NZ_WJSP02000424.1 GCF_009720255.1 Agromyces humi
ACGGCCGTGCCGATCGAGGAGACGTCAGCGAGGCCCAGGCGCACCGCGAACGCGCCGTCGCGCCGGTGCTCCGACGACCGGTCGGGTGCGGTGCGGTCGAACCGGCGGATGGGCGGCTGCGCGGGGTCGATGCAGGCCGCCATGCCCGTCGGCTCGCGCCGGCCGCCGTCGATGCCGTCGTCGAGGCGGTCGGCACCGGCGGATGCCGCATCCGAGCCGGTCGCCTCGAGCCCCGCGTCGACGCCCGAGCGCAGGATGTCGGGGCGCAGCATCTCGACGCCGTGCCGTCGCGCGTCGGCGGTGAGCGTCGCCGGCGAGTAGAAGCCCATGGGCTGGGCGCGGAGGAGGGCCGCGAGGAACGCGGCTGGGTAGTGCAGCTTCAGCCACGAGCTCGCGTAGACGAGCAGGCCGAAGCTCAGGGCGTGGCTCTCCGCGAAGCCGAAGTTGGCGAACGCCTCGATCTTCGCGTAGATGGAGTCGGCCACGTCGGGCTCGATGCCGTTCTCGGCCATGCCCTCGTAGAGCTTCGAGCGGAGCCGCTCGATCTTCTCGACGCCGCGCTTGGAGCCCATCGCCCGGCGCAGCAGGTCGGCGTCGGCGGCGCTGCAGTTGCCCACGGCGACGGCCATCTGCATGAGCTGCTCCTGGAAGAGCGGCACGCCCAGCGTGCGGGCGAGCACGGGTTCGAGGTTCGGGTGCAGGTACGTGACCGGCTCCTCGCCGGTGCGCCGGCGGATGTAGGGGTGCACGGCGCCGCCCTGTACCGGGCCCGGCCGGATGAGGGCGATCTCGACCACGAGGTCGTAGAAGCAGCGGGGCTGCAGCCGGGGGAGCGTGCCCATCTGCGCGCGGCTCTCGACCTGGAAGACCCCGATCGAGTCGGCGCGGCAGAGCATGTCGTAGACGGCCGCCTCCTCTTTGGGGATGGTGGCCAGCTCCCACTGCTCACCGGTGTGCTCGCGGATGAGGTCGAACGTGTACTGCAGCGCCGCGAGCATGCCGAGCCCCAGCAGGTCGAACTTCACGAGGCCCATCCAGGCGCAGTCGTCTTTATCCCACTGCAGCACGGTGCGGTGCTCCTTGCGGGCGTGCTCGATCGGGCACACCTCGCCGACGGGGCGATCGGTGAGCACCATGCCGCCCGAGTGGATGCCGAGGTGGCGGGGGAACGTGAGCAGCTGCTCGGCGAGCTCGACGACCGGGGCGGGGATGTCGTGGTCGTCGGTGGAGACCACCGCGCCCCACCGCTCGACCTGTCGGGACCAGGCGTCCTGCTGCCCGGTGGAGTAGCCGAGCGCCTTCGCCATGTCGCGCACCGCGGCCTTGGGCCGGTAGCTGATGACGTTCGCCACCTGCGCGGCGTTGTTCCGCCCGTACTTGCCGTAGACGTACTGGATGATCTCCTCGCGGCGGTCGGAGTCGAAGTCCACGTCGATGTCGGGCTCCTCGTCGCGCAGCGCGGAGAGGAACCGCTCGAACGGCAGGTCGAAGAAGATCGAGTCGACCGCGGTGATGTCGAGCACGTAGCAGACCGCCGAGTTCGCGGCAGAACCGCGCCCCTGGCACAGGATGCCGCGACTGCGCGCCTCGCGGACCAGGTCGTACACGATGAGGAAGTAGCCGGGGAAGTCCTTCTGCTCGATGACGTCGAGCTCGCGGGCGAGCCGTTCGCGCACGTGGTGGGGGAGACCCGGGTACCGCTTCTCCGCGCCCGCCCACACGAGTTCGCGCAGCCAGCTCATGGGCGTGTGGCCGTCGGGCACCTCCTGGCGCGGAAGGCGCGGGCGGGCGCTGCGCAGCCGGAACCCCAGCTCCCCGGCGAGGGTCACCGATCGCGCGACCGCACCCGGGTACCGCTCGAACCGGCGCATCATCTCGGCGCCCGAGCGCAGGTGCAGCCCGTCGGAGGCGGGCAGCCACCCGTCGAGCTCGTCGAGGCTGCGCCGCGCCCGCACCGCCGCGAGCGCGGAGGCGAGCCGGTGCTCGCCCGGGGTGGCGTAGTGCACCGCGTTCGTGGCGAGCAACGGCAGCCGGGCGCGTTCGGCGAGGCCGGCGAGGGCGTCGTTCGCGTCCTGGTCGAGCGGATGCCCGTGATCGAAGAGCTCGACGACGACGTGGTCACGGCCGAAGAGCGCGATCAGCCGGTCGAGCTCGCGCCACGCGGCATCGGGCCCGCCCGCGGCGAGGGCACGTCGAACCATTCCCTTACGGCATCCGGTGGGGATGATCCATTCATTGCCGGAATGCTCGGCGAGTTCCTCGAGCGAATAGGTGGGCAGGCCCTTCTCGCCGCCGGCGAGCTGGCCGGCAGTGATCGCACTCGCGAGGCGGTGGTAGCCCGCCTCCTGCCTGGCGAGCACGAGCAGGTGCTCGCCCTCGGGGTCGGCGGCGCCCATCTGCGGCTCGGTGAGCCCGAGCGAGAGCTCGGCGCCGAACACGGTCGCCAGTTCGGGGAAGCTCTCGGCCGCCTCCGCGAACCGCACGATGCCGTAGAAGCCGTCGTGGTCGGTCATCGCGAGCCCCGAGAGGCCGAGGCGGTGCGCCTCCTCGACCAGCTGCTCGGGCGTCGAGGCGCCGTCGAGGAAGCTGAACGTGGAGTGGGCGTGCAGCTCGGCGTAGGGCACGATCGGCCCGGCCTGCACCTCGAGGCCCTCGGACGGGCGGTACGGATGCCGCTTGCGGCTCCATGCCGGACTGTCGCCGCCGTCGGCGATGAGCGGCGGCCCGCCCGGCCGCCGCTGGTCGGAGAGCTTGCGTTCGAGGTCCGACCAGGGGATCGACGGATTGTTCCAGCCCATCAGTCGTACCTCGCCTCGGCCCACCAGCCCTCGCCGTCACGCACCAGCAGCCAGGCGCAGCCGTCGTCGTCGACGACCTGGAACCGGTGCACGCGCTTGGCGTGCTCGGCGTCCCACCAGCGTTCGACCACCGGCCACGGCCCCGCCCATGCCCGGACGGGCGTCGCCTCGCGGCCGCCGACGGCGAACCG
>NZ_WJSP02000425.1 GCF_009720255.1 Agromyces humi
CGCGGTCGTCGCGGTCGAACGAACGGGGGGCGCGCTCGTCGCGGCCGTCGCGCACGGAGCGGTGCGGGGCGCGGCCGGTGGCGACGCGCTCATCGCGCGACCAACGCTCCTTGCGGGGGGCGTCCTCTTCGGGGCGGTAGCCGCGGTGGCCGGCGCTGCGCGAGCCGGGCTTGGCCGATCCGGCGCGCGCCGGGCCGCCCTTGGAGCCGCCCTTCGCGTACGAGGGATCGAAGTTCTTGGCCGGACGTCCGCCGGCGGGCTTCTTGTTCTTGGGCATGGGTGACACTTCCTGGGTTGTACTGAAGTACATGGCAGGCCCGCCGGGCGCACGAAGCGCACAGCAGGTCTGAGAACCCGGAACATCGTCGACCGGGGCCGTTCACATACGGTGACTATCCGAGGGCCGTTCGCCTCGAAACCGGCCCTTTGGACTCACAAACCCATCCGCGCACAGCGCGGTGTCCAGAACCGACTCGGCAACGATACCGGAAATCGGCTGGGAAAGCGCCGAGCGGCACCCGCGATGGCGGATGCCGCTCGGTCCCGTCGCTCGGCGGATCAGCCCTCGGGCGCCTCCGTCGGCGCCGGCGTCGGCTCCGCCGTGGCCGGCGGGGCGAACAGTGTCCACTGCTGCGAGATGCACTGGTAGAAGGAGACCGTCGACGTATCGATGTAGATGTCGCCGTCGGTGGTGCAGGTCTGCGGATCGGGTTCGCCCGTTCCGAGCAGCACCTGCGTCCCGGGCGCACCCGGCGCTCCAGCCTCTCCCTGCGCACCGGTCTCACCGGTGGCCCCCGTCTCGCCCGTCGCTCCCGTCTCGCCCGTGGCTCCGGTCGCACCGGTGAGGTTCTCGGCCGCCGAGGTCCGGATGTTGCCGACGAGCTTCCATTCGCCGTCCTGGAAGAAGTAGACATCGGAGTTGGAGATGTCGATGTAGACGTCGCCCTCGTAGCCCTTGCCCTCCGCGGGTACGCCGGTGCCCGCGCGCACGGCCGAGCCGGCGGGCAGGATCTCCTCGAGCGCCTCCTCGTAGGCGGCCTCGTCGAGCTGTGCCTCGGTCGCGGTGGGCGTGGGCACCGCCTCAACGGTGTCGTTCGACCTGGCGAGTGAGGCGCCGAGGAACGACGCGAGGAAGGACAGCAGCACGATCGCGACGCCGACGCCGATCAGGAGGCCCCGGCTCACCCCGGCCGGGCGCTTCGGCTCCGTGGCGGTGGTCGCGGCGGGGTCGGCCGGCGGCGGCGTCGAGGGGTTCGGTGTGGTCTGCGGGTCGTCGGTCATGTGGAGCCCCCTCGCGTTCGCGCGCTCCGGGTCGACCCGTCGATGTGCGGACCCCGGGCACGTCGCGGCCAGCGTACCGAGCCCTCCGCCACCGAACGCCACCCAGACTGCATGAAATCGCGAACCTGGGATAGCATCACTGCACCCCTGAACCCGGAGCCCGGTGTGACCTCGACCCGAACGACAGGCGGTCGAGGCATCCGCTCACGGCGGATGGCCGCGGCTGCGCTGGCCGCCATCGCGGCCATCGTCGGCGTGGGAGCGCTATCCGGATTCCACACGCAGCTGCGCGAGATCGACCCGTCGGGTCCCGATGCCGCAAGCGAGGTCGGCAGCGCCGAGATCATCGGCATCCGCACCTTCGCGCCGCCCGCCGGCATCGACGTGCAGGCCGACCTCGAGTACGGCACGCGGGAGGACGGCACGCCGAGGGCCCGCGCCGCGGCGGCCTCGCCGCCGAGGAAGTCGAGGAACGCCGTGACCGGGTGCGCGGTGAGGGCTCGCACACGCTCAGCCAGCCCCGGTCCGTAGCCCGTCGGCAGCACGCCGAACTGGCGGAGGAAGTCGAAGCGGGTCTCGACGCTCGTGCCGATCACGGTCGCCCCGCGCATGCGCGCGAACTGCGCCGCGAGGCATCCGACGCCCCCGGCCGCCGCGGTCACCACGACGGTGTCGTTGGGGCTGAGGCCGAGTCCCTCGACGGCGGTCCACGCGGTCGTGCCCGCCGTGTAGAGCGAGCCGGCGACCTCCCACGAGAGTGCCGGCGGCCGCGGCATCAGGTTCGCCTCGGGAACGACCACGTGCGACGCCTGGGCACCCTGGTCGACGAAGCCCATGACCTCGTCGCCGCGCGTGAATCGCGACGCCTCGGGGCCGGTCGCGATCACCACGCCGGCGAGGTCGCGGCCCTGTCGCGCCGGCAACTGCACGGGCCATCGCCCGGGGTGGTCGCCACGACGGATCGAGCTGTCGACGGGGTTCAGCCCTGCGGCGAACACCTCGACGAGCACCTCGCCCTCCCCCGGCTCGGGAACGGGAACCTCGACGACCTCGAGCACCTCGGGGCCGCCGTGGTGGGAGAACCTGACTTCGTGCGCCATGTCGCACCTCCACCATTGTGCGGTGGCCCCATTCTCCCCCACTTCGGGGGGCAGTGGTGGAAATGTTCAGACGCCGCCCAGCGCGGGCTCAGCGACTGCTGCGCGCGGCGAGCGCCGCCTCGTAGAGGTCGCGCTTGCCGAGACCGCTCTCGGCGGCGACCAGGGCGACGGCGTCCTTCAGGCGGGTTCCGGATGCCGCGAGCTCGAGCACGCGGTCGAGCGACGTCGCGGCATCCGCGAGTTGCTCGGGCGCCCCGCCGACGACGATGCAGATCTCGCCCCGGACGCCCTGGGCGGCCCACTCGGCGAGCTCGCCGAGACCGCCGCGGCGGACCTCCTCGTGGAGCTTGGTGAGCTCCCGGCAGACGGCGGCGGGCCGGTCGGCGCCGAACGCCTCGGCGAGCGCGTCGAGGCTCGCCGCCAGCCGAGACGGCCCCTCGAAGAAGACGAGCGTGCGCCGGTCTCGGGCCAGCTCGGCGAGACGCCGCGACCGGTCGCCGGCCTTGCGCGGCAGGAAGCCCTCGAACGCGAACCGGTCGGTCGGGAGGCCCGAGACGGCGAGCGCCGTGACGACCGCCGAC
>NZ_WJSP02000426.1 GCF_009720255.1 Agromyces humi
GGCCCGTGTCGCCGAGCTCGGCCTCCGCAGCCGTGACCGCGGCCGCGACCTGCGCGTCGTCGTGGAGGCGGTGATGGTCGACCCCGCGCACGTTCACGAGCACCTGGGGGTACACCGTCATCACCGACGCCAGGTCGGCGAGGGTGCGGCCGGTGCGCGCCATCTCGGCGGCCAGGTGCAGGCCGGTCAGCACCCCGTCGCCCGTCGTGGCGAACTCGGTCATGATGACGTGACCCGACTGCTCGCCGCCGAGGGCGAGCTTCCCGGCTGCGAGCGCCTCGAGCACGTAGCGGTCGCCGACCTTGGTCTCGATGACCCGGATGCCGCGCTCCGCCATCGCGCGCCGCAGGCCGAGGTTCGACATCACGGTGACGACGAGCGTGTCGTCGGTGAGGGCGCCGCGTTCATGCATCGACACGGCCAGGATCGCCATGATCTGGTCGCCGTCGACCACGTTGCCGTCGGCATCGACGGCGAGGCAGCGATCGGCGTCGCCGTCGTGGGCGATGCCGAGGTCGGCGCCGTGCTCCCGCACCGCCGCCTGCAGGTGGCCGAGGTGGGTGGAGCCGACGCCGTCGTTGATGTTCATGCCGTCGGGATCGGCGCCGATCACGGTGACGGTCGCTCCCGCGTCGCGGAACGTCTCGGGCGAGACGCCGGCGGCGGCGCCGTGCGCGCAGTCGAGCACGACGTGCAGGCCGTCGAGACGGTTGGGCAACGTGCCGAGCAGGTGGACCACGTACCGGTCCTCCGCGTCGGAGAAGCGGCGGATCCGACCGACGCCGTCGCCGAGGGGCGCCAGCTTCGGCTTGCCGAGGTGGGACTCGATGCGGTCCTCGACCTCATCCGGGAGCTTCGTGCCGCCGAACGAGAAGAACTTGATGCCGTTGTCGGGGGCGGGATTGTGCGAGGCGGAGATCATCACGCCGAAGTCCGCGCCGATCGAATCGATCAGGAAGGCGGTCGCCGGAGTGGGGATGACCCCGGCGTCGAGCACGTCGACGCCCGAGCTGGCGAGGCCCGCCGCCACCGCGGCGATGAGGAACTCGCCGGAGACGCGGGGGTCGCGCGCGACCACGGCGACAGGCCGTCGGCCCGTGGCGCGCAGTTCGTCGGCGTGCCGCCCCCGCGTGAGGACGGCGGCAGCCGCCTGGGCGAGGCCCAGGGCCAGGTCAGCCGTGAGATCACGGTTGGCCAGGCCCCGGACCCCGTCGGTTCCGAAGAGCCGGGGCATTCGGAGAGCCGGAGACCCGGATCAGCGCTTCGAGAACTGAGGCGCCTTGCGGGCCTTCTTGAGACCGGCCTTCTTGCGCTCGATGACGCGGGCGTCACGAGTGAGGAAGCCGGCCTTCTTCAGGGTCGCGCGGTTGTTCTCGCGGTCGATCTCGTTGAGCGCGCGGGCGATCGCCAGGCGCAGCGCGCCGGCCTGGCCCGAGGGGCCGCCGCCGGTGATGCGGGCGATCACGTCGTACGAGCCGGAGAGCTCGAGCACCGTGAACGGGTCGGTGATGAGCTGCTGGTGCAGCTTGTTCGGGAAGTAGTCCGCGAACTCACGGCCGTTGACCGTGATGCCGCCGGCGCCGGGGGCGATGCGCACGCGGGCGATGGCCTGCTTGCGACGGCCGACTGCCGCGCCCGACACGTTGAGCACGGGGCGGGGGGTGGTGGGTGCGGCCGAGGGGGTGCTCTCGGTCGTGTAGCTCTCGGGAGCCGCTTCGATCTGGTCTGCGATCTTCGCCATTTTGGTGTGAATCCTTATTTCGAGAACGTCGAGGGTGCCGGAGTTACTGGGCGACCTGGGTGAGGGTGTACGGCTTGGGCTGCTGCGCCGCGTGCGGGTGCTCGGGGCCGGTGTAGACCTTGAGCTTCTTGAGCTGGGCGCGACCGAGCGAGTTCTTCGGGAGCATGCCGCGGATCGCCTTCTCGACGGCCCGGACGGGGTTCTTCTCGAGGAGCTCGGCGTAGCTGACAGCCTTCAGGCCGCCCGGGTACCCCGAGTGGCGGTAGGCCTTCTTCTGCTCGAGCTTCTGGCCGGTGAGGGCCACCTTGTCGGCGTTCACGATGATGACGAAGTCACCGGTGTCGACGTGGTTGGCGAAGATCGCCTTGTGCTTGCCGCGCAGGAGCGCAGCCGAGTGGCTGGCGAGGCGGCCGAGCACGATGTCGGTGGCGTCGATGACGACCCAGTCACGCTGGATCTCGTTCGACTTGGGAGTGTAGGTGCGCGTCACGGAAGTGCTGCTTTCTGATCGAGAGAGGGGTTCGTGAATCCCACTCCGGGGGGAGTTCGCCAGCTCACGCGTGCGAACGCCCTGGTGGAGGGCTCATCTTCGGGTGCCGACGCAGATGGCGGCACCAAAGAGGTAGCTTAGCCGACGACGCCCTCCGCATGCAATTCCCGGCGTCGCCGCGTCTGCGCGGCACGCGCTTCGAGCTCGGCGTCGTCGGGGTAGCCGACCTCGGTCAGCACGAGGCCCTTGGCCGGCATGACCGTGAACGCGCTCGTGCGCTCGGCCGCGCGCAGCAGCGCCTCGGGCTCGTCCTCGTCGAGTCGCCCCTCACCCACGGCCACGCAGGCGCCGACGAGGGCGCGCACCATCGAGTGGCAGAAGGCGTCGGCTTGGAGCGTGGCCACGAGCACCCCGTCGGACGCACGGGTCCACCGGTAGGACTGCAGGGTGCGGATGGTGGTCGCGCCCTCGCGCGGGCGGCAGAACGCCGCGAAGTCGTGCAGGCCCACCAGCGAGGCGGCCGCGGCATCCATCGCCCGCTCGTCGAGGTGCTTCGGACGGACCGCGGTGCGTCGACGCGCCAGGGGGTCGCGCTCGGCGGACGCGTCCGCGACGCGATACTCGTAGCGCCGCCAGACCGCGGAGAAGCGAGCGTCGAACCCCGCCGGGGCGCGCTCGGCGTGCGTGATCACGACGTCGGCGTCGGCGCCCAGGATGCCCGTGATGCGGC
>NZ_WJSP02000427.1 GCF_009720255.1 Agromyces humi
CGGCGACGGCGCGGGCCGCGTCTACACGACGAGCGGGCACAAGTCCGTGGGCTACGTGCAGCTCGCGCCCGGCGCGCCCGTCGCCGCGGAGCCCACGGGGGTGGCCGGCATCACGACGACTGGCCTCGCCGAGGCATCCGCGTACCTGCACACCCAGCTCGCGCTGGGCGTGGGCGAGCTCGTCTACGGACTCGGCGAGCGGTTCGGCCCGCTCGTGAAGAACGGCCAGACGGTCGACATCTGGAACGCCGACGGCGGTACGTCGAGCGAGCAGGCCTACAAGAACGTGCCGTTCTACCTGACGAACCGCGGCTACGGCGTGCTCGTGAACCACGCGGGGCACGTGTCGTTCGAGGTCGGCTCGGAGGCCGTGGAGCAGGTGCAGTTCTCGGTGGCGGGAGAGTCGCTCGAGTACTTCGTGATCGCCGGGCCCACGCCCGCGGAGGTGCTCGACCGCTACACGCGGCTCACCGGACGCCCCGCGCGGGTGCCCGACTGGTCGTACGGGCTGTGGCTCTCGACGAGCTTCACGACCGACTACGACGAGGCGACGGTCAACTCGTTCATCGACGGCATGGCCGAGCGCGACATCCCGCTCGAGGTGTTCCACTTCGACTGCTTCTGGATGCGCGAGTTCCACTGGACCGACTTCGAGTGGGACCCGGCCGTGTTCCCAGACCCCGAGGGCATGCTCGCGCGCCTGCACGACCGCGGGCTCAAGGTCAGCGCCTGGCTGAACCCCTATATCGCGCAGCGGTCCCGGCTCTTCCGCGAGGGCGCGGAGCGTGGATACCTCGTGCGACGCCCCGATGGGTCGGTGTGGCAGTGGGACCTCTGGCAGGCGGGCATGGCGCTCGTCGACTTCACGAATCCCGAGGCCACGGCCTGGTTCCAGGCGCACGTGCGCACGCTCCTCGGCCAGGGCGTCGACGCCATCAAGACCGACTTCGGCGAGCGGGTGCCGATCGACGTCGTGTGGCACGACGGGAGCGACCCCGAGGCGATGCACCACCGCTACACCGACCTCTACAACCGGGCCGTGTTCGACGTGCTCGAGGAGGAGCGCGGCGTGGGAGAAGCGGTGCTGTTCGCCCGTTCGGCGACCGCGGGCGGCCAGTCGATGCCGGTGCACTGGGGCGGCGACAACTCGTCGTCGTTCACCTCGATGGCCGAGAGCCTGCGCGGCGGACTCTCGCTCGCGTTCAGCGGCTTCGGCTACTGGAGCCACGACATCGGCGGATTCGAGGGCGACCCCGACCCCGCCGTGTTCAAGCGCTGGCTCGCATTCGGGCTGCTGTCGAGCCACTCGCGGCTGCACGGCTCGACGAGCTATCGGGTTCCATGGGCGTTCGACGACGGCTCGGAGGCGCCGGGCCAGAGCGCGGTCGAGGTGGCGCGGACGTTCGCGAAGCTCAAGGCGTCGCTGCGGCCCTACCTCGTCGCGGCCGGCGAGGAGGCCCACCGCACCGGGCGGCCGATCATGCGGCCGATGCAGCTCGAGTTCCCCGGCGACCCCGCGACCGCCCACCTCGACCGGCAGTACCTGCTCGGTCCGAGCCTGCTCGTCGCACCGGTGTTCTCGGCCGCGGGTGAGGTGGAGTACTACCTGCCGGCCGGCCGGTGGACGAACTGGTTCACGCGCGAGGCCGTCGAGGGCGGCGGCTGGCGGCGCGAGGTGCACGGCTTCGACACGGTGCCGCTCTGGGTGCGCGAGGGCGCGGTCGTGCCGATCGTCGAGGAGGACGGCACGCCGGGGGAGTTCCGCGGCTGAGCCCGTCGCCGCGTCGCAGCGGCGCCTCGTGGCCCGTCGCAACTTTCGGCCCTAGAATTCGAAACATGGAAACGGATGCCGCAGACGGCCGCGTCACGCTCGCGAACGTGGCAGAAGAGGCGGGCGTCTCGCTGTCCACGATCTCGAAGGTGCTCAACGGCCGGTCGGATGTCTCGCCGCCCACCCGCGCCCGCGTCGAGCAGCTCCTCGCCGAGCGCGGATACCGTCGCCGCGGCGGCGGACGTTCGGAGTCGCGGGCCGAGCTCATCGAGCTCGTCTTCCATGAGCTCGACCCGATCTGGTCGATGGAGGTCATCGGCGGCGTCGAGCAGGTGGCCAAGGAGCACGGGCTCAGCGTCGTGCTCACCGTCAGCGGCAGCCGGCACGCACCCGACCCAGACTGGATCGAAGGCGTCATGCGCCGTCGTCCGGTCGCCATCGTCCTGGTGTTCTCCGAGCTCGCGCCCGAGTACCGGGAGCGCCTGCAGTCGCGGGCGATCCCATTCGTCATCGTCGACCCTGCCGGCGACCCGTCGCCCGACGCGCCCTCGGTCGGCTCGGCGAACTGGTCGGGCGGACTCGCGGCCACCCGGCACCTCATCGAGCTCGGCCACACGCGCATCGCCGCGATCACCGGCCCCGAGGACATGATGTGCTCACTCGCCCGGGTCGACGGCTACCGCTCGGCGATGAACTCCGCGGGCCTCGCGATCGATCCCGACTGGATCCGCTTCGGCGACTTCCACGTGAGCGGCGGCCGGGAGCGCGCCCGCGAACTGCTGGGCCGCGACGACCGGCCCACCGCGATCTTCGCCGGCAGCGACATGCAGGCGCTCGGGGTCATGGAGGCGGCGCGCGAGCGCGGCATCCGGGTGCCCGAGGAGCTCTCGATCGTCGGCTACGACGACATCCCGCTCGCGCGCTGGCTCACGCCCAGGCTCACGACCGTGCACCAGCCGCTGCGGCGCATGGGCGAGGAGGCGGCCAGGCTCGCGATCCGGCTCGCCGACGAGCTCGACCACGAGCACGGTATGACGGATGCCGCGTCGGGCGCGACCGGGTCGGCACGCCGGGCCGCATCATGGACCACCTCGACAAGCGCACGCTCGACCTGTCGGAGCTCAAGTACCTCGTGCTCGACGAGGCCGACGAGATGCTGAAGATGGGCTTCGCCGAGGACGTCGAGA
>NZ_WJSP02000428.1 GCF_009720255.1 Agromyces humi
CGCTTCCGAGTGCCGGTCGACGAGCACCGCACCGAACGCCGGCTGGGTGCGCCTGGACAGAACCGCCGCATCGTAATCGACCCAGCACGCGCCGCCGTCGACGCTCCGCCGCATGGGAGAAGCTGCACGGCAGCCGGGGTCGCTTCGGCGGCAGCCGCTTCACCGACCACGGCCGCGAACGCGAGCCCGTGATCGCCGAGTGGGTGCGCAGCACGCACGGCATCGAGCCGTCGTCGCTGCTGTTCCACGCGGCATCCGACCGCCGCCATCTCGCCACGCCCGACGGCCTGCGGGTCACCTCCGACGGCACCCCCGAGCTGTGCGAGATCAAGACGACATCGCGGCCGTGGCGCGGCGTGCCGCGGGGGTACCTGCGCCAGGTGTGGTGGCAGCAGTACGTGCTCGGCGCCGAGCGCACCCTCGTCGTCTGGGAGCAGCACGACGACTTCGTGCCCGTCGCCGACGAGCCGCGCTGCTGCTGGGTCGATCGCGACGACGACCAGATCGCGATCCTCGTGCGCCTCGCCGAAGAGCTGCTCGTCGCGTTGCGGCCCGACGACCCGGCGCGTTCCGTCTACCGTCCGGGTGCCTTGGCGTGACGACCGTCCTCCTGCACGGGCTCGGGTCCGACCGCCGGCAGCCGCTCGGCATCTTCGAACCCGTCGTGCAGGCGGTCTCCGGGCCCGACGAGCTCATCGTCGCTCCCGACGTACGAGCCCACGGCGGCTTCCTCGCGGTGGGCGAGCCGGCCGACTTCCATCTCGACCGGCTGGCCGCAGAGGTCTGCGAGCAGGTGCCGGCGTCACTCGTCGACGCCCACGCCGGGCACGGCGACCGCGACGACGCCGTCACGCTCATCGGCATCTCGATGGGCGCGGCCCTCGCCCTGCGCATCGCGCTGCTCGGCCTGCTGCCCGTGCGCCGTGCGGTGTTCGTGCGGCCTGCGTTCGACGACCGGTCGCTGCCCGACAACCTGCGCCCCTTCCCGGTCATCGGGCAGATCCTCGCCGATGCCGGACCGGCCGGCGCCACCGAGTTCCAGGAGCGGGCGATCTACAAGGAGATCGCCTCGGCCACGCCCGCCGGCGGCCGGGCGCTCCTCGCCCAGTTCCAGGCACCGGATGCCGCACGCCGGGCGATGCGCCTCGTCGAGATCCCGCGCAATCGCGCGTTCGCCGACGACGCCGAGCTCGGGGACCTGACGGCACGCGGCATCCGCTCGCTCGTGGTGGGCGCACCCCGCGACCCGGTGCATCCGTTCGGCATCGCCGAGCGCTGGGCCGGCGGGCTGCACACGATGCTCGAGCTCGTGCCCGCACGCGATGACGGCCAGGCCCAGCAGACGAGCCTGCTTCGGGAGCGCGTGGCCCGCTGGCTGCAGCGCGACTGAGCGGGCGCTCGTCTCAGGCCGAGGTGACGCCCTCGCGCTCGCCGGGGCGCGTCGACGATGCGACGGGCGTGTGCTCGTCGGGCTCGTGCGGCCATGGCGTGCGACTCAGCGCGATGATGCCGGCGCCGACCAGCAGGATGAACGCCGCGATCGCGATGACGTACACGGCGACGCCGCCGTAGCCCGCCTGCTGGGCTGGGTCGAGGAACGGGTAGGGGTACCAGCCGACGATCGCTCCGCGGATCATCGAGTACACCGCCCAGGCGATGGGGAAGATCGCGATGGTCCACAGCCGCCGCCACTCGACGCGGTGGCGTCCGGGTGCGAGCACCCAGTCGGCCACGAGGTAGAGGGGTGCCCACACGTGCAGGATCTCGTTCGACCACGGGACGGTCGTCGCCTGGTCGAGCGAGATCTCGCGCAGCAGCAGGTTGTAGACCACGAAGGTCGTGGCCATGTAGGTCACGACGCACGCGCGCACCAGGTTGTAGGCCGCAGGGTCGATGCGCCGGGTGAAGGCGTACCAGGCGCCTACGAGCAGCACGATCGCCGAGAGGGCGTTCGAGAGGATCGTGAAGAAGCTGAAGAAGTTCACGACGAAGGCGAGCCGATCGCTCACCATCGACCAGCTCTGCGCGAACTGGCCCACGATCGCCACGACGATCGCCGCAGCTGCCAGCAGCCGCAGCACCCCGAACAGTCGCCTCACGGAAATCCCCGTCCCCGCCGCATCCGTCGGCCCCGCGGCGCACTGTGTGCAGCATAGTGGTGCGTGGGGATGCCGACGGGGAGGAAGTGGCGATGGCCGAGACGATGCAGGCGCTCGTGATCGATCGCACCGGAGAGGCCGACGAGTTGCACCTCGCCGAGGTGCCGCGGCCCACCCGGGTGAGCGACGAGGTCGTCGTGCGCGTGGTGGCCGCCGGGGTGAACCCCATCGACGTGAAGACCCGCGCGGGCCGGGGAGTCGCCACGGCCATCGGCTCGTACCCCGCCGTGCTCGGCAACGACTTCTCGGGGATCGTCGAGACGGTGCCGTACGCGGCGCACCCGCTGCAGCCCGGCGACCG
This sequence comes from Agromyces humi, assembly GCF_009720255.1. Taxonomy (GTDB): domain Bacteria; phylum Actinomycetota; class Actinomycetes; order Actinomycetales; family Microbacteriaceae; genus Agromyces; species Agromyces humi. Next base: position 2,461 of record NZ_WJSP02000428.1, read on the forward strand.
CGTCTACGGCATGGGCCGTGTGCCGCGGCTCGGCGGCAGCTACGCCGAGTTCATCGCCGTGTCCTCGCTCAGCGTCGCGCCCATGCCGGCCTCGCTCGGTTTCGTCGAGGCGGCCGCGGTGCCGCTCGCAGCCCTCACGGCCTGGGGCGCGGTGATCGACACGGCGCGCGCGCATGAGGGGCAGCGGATGCTGGTGCACGCGGCATCCGGCGGCGTCGGGCACTTCGCGGTGCAGCTCGCCGCCTACTTCGGCGCCGAGGTCACGGCGACCTGCTCGGCCCGCAATGTGGACTTCGCGCGCTCGCTCGGCGCCCGCCACGTCATCGACTACACCTCGGAGCGGTTCGAGCAGGTCGCCTCCGAGCAGGCCGACGAAGCCGACCACGGGTTCGCTGCGATGTCCGACGACCAGGTGGTGCAGAACGCCGCCGACGCCGCCGACGAAGTCGACCGGTACACGCTCCAGTTGGCGGAACTGAACGCCGCCG
>NZ_WJSP02000429.1 GCF_009720255.1 Agromyces humi
ATGCGCCGACCGGCGAACCCGGCCCAGCCGAGCAGCTGCTCGAGCGGCGCTCCGGCCACACGCCGCGCGACGAGGCGCTCGAGCTCGGCCGGGGCATCGGATCGTCCGTCGACGGCCTCGACGAGCAGTGCGGCCTCGTCCTCCGCGAAGACGCACCCCGCCGCGCGCAGCCTCGCCACGAGGGCGGGGTCCGGTTCTGGAGGCACCCCCGCATCGTACTGTCGTCGCGCCACCGGGTGCGCCGGGCGGCGGCATGCCCTAGAGTGCTCGACATGACCGCGTCGATCCGCACCTGGTGGCCCGCCTCCTAGGCGGACTCCCTGCGTTTCGACGTACGACGACCGCCCGAGGGCGGTCGTTTCGCGTCTGCAGCGGGATGCTCCGGCCGAGGGCCCGACCGGAGACCGACATGACTCGCCTGCTTTCCTCGCTCCTCGCCGCGTCCGCCGCTGCGGCGCCTCCCTTCGCCGTCGTCCGGCGCGAACACGAACCGACCCTCGACGTGCTCGTCGGCGAGGTCGTCGACGCGCATCGCCTCGCCGACATCCCGCTCGGCGACGCCGAGGTGCTGGCGCTCGTGCCGTTCCGCCAGGTGCGCGAGCGCGGCTACGCCGCCCACGACGACGACGCGCCGATCCGGTGCCTCGTCGTGCGGGAACGGGAGTCGGTCGCCGTCGACGAGGCGATCGAGCTGCTGCCGCGGCATCCGGTGGTCGTCGCCGACTTGGCGGTCGACGTGAGCGACGACGACTACGCCGAGGTGGTGCGCCGCGTGATCGAGGACGAGATCGGGCGCGGTGAGGGAGCGAACTTCGTCATCCGGCGCGAGTTCGCCGGGTCGACGGATGCCGCGCCGGGGGCCGCGGTGCTCGGATGGCTGCGCCAGCTCCTCGAGCACGAGCGCGGCGCCTACTGGACGTTCGCGATCAGCACGCCCGGGTTGGCGGCCGCGGGCGCCACCCCCGAACGGCATGTGTCGTCGATCGACGGCGTCGTCTCGATGAACCCGATCAGCGGGACGTTCCGGCACGGCGACGGAGGCGGCGTCCGCGTCAGCGGCCACGCGGCCGGCGACGACGAGCCCGACGATGCCGCCCTGCTGGCCTTCCTCGACGACGTCAAGGAGCGCGAGGAGCTCGTGATGGTCGTCGACGAGGAACTCAAGATGATGAGCGCGGTGTGCCCCGACGGCGGACGCATCCGCGGTCCCTTCCTGAAGCGGATGTCGCGCCTCACCCACACCGAGTACCTGCTCGAGGGCCGCTCGACGCTCGACCCGCGGGAGGTGCTGCGGCTCACGATGTTCGCCCCGACCGTCACCGGCTCGCCGATGGGCAACGCCTGCGCGGTCATCGCACGCCACGAGCCGACGCCCCGCGGCTACTACGGCGGCGTGCTCGCCCGCTTCACCCCGCGCCCCGGCGGCCACGACCTCGACGCGCCCATCCTCATCCGCACCGCGTACCTCGACGGGACCGGCCGGGTGCGGGTGCCCGTCGGTGCGACACTCGTGCGGCACTCCGATCCCGCAGGCGAGGTCGCCGAGACCCGCGCGAAGGCGGCCGGCGTGCTCACCGCGCTCGGCGCCCTGCCGCGGCTGGCGGCACCGAGGCGCACCATCGACGACGAGCAGCTCGGCACGCTGCTCGACGCCCGCAACGACCGGCTCGCCGCGTTCTGGCGGACGCCGCAGGCCTCGACGCCGACCCGTGCCGCGACCGCCGTCGTCATCGACGTCGGCGACGACTTCACCACGATGCTGGCCCACCAGCTGCGGCACCTCGGGGTGGATGCGCGGGTGCTGCCGTGGCACGAGGCGGCCGCCGAGGCATCCGAGGACCTCGTGGTGTTCGGCCCCGGCCCCGGCGACCCCCGGGACGCCGACGACCCGCGCCTGCAGCGGCTGCGTACGCTCATCACGGCTCGACTGGCCTCGGGGCGGCCCATGCTGGCGGTGTGCCTGAGCCACCAGGTGCTCGCCGACCTCGCCGGCCTGCCCATCGAACCGCTGCCGTCCCCCCGCCAAGGCGTGCAGCTCGAGGTCGACGTCTTCGGTGAGCCGGCGGCCATCGGCTACTACAACACGTTCTCGGCCCACGCGCCCACCGGCTCGACCACGCCGCGGCTCGGGCTCGAGGTCGCCTCGGATGCCGCGACCGGGGTGGTGCACGCCCTGCGGGCGCCGCGCGTGGCATCGGTGCAGGGCCATCTGGAATCGGTCACGTCACCCGACGGCCTCGCCACGCTGGAGCGCCTCCTCGACGGCGTTCTCGCAGGTCAGACGGCGTTTGCACACGGCGGGGAGGTCGCGCAGACGGCGGGATGATCCCGCACTCGATGCCGAAGCGCAAGGCATTGCGGACCATCGTCACGATGGATTGGCTGGGGCCGACCCGATTCGAGGAGGCGGTTCCCTGTGGACACCAGCACCATCATCTGGATCATCGTCGGCGTCATCGTCGTCATCGCGATCATCGTGGTCGCGGTGCTGATGACGAGCCGGCGACGGCGTGAAGCCCATCTGGAGGCGGAGCGGAAGAAGGCGGCCGACCTGCGGCAGAACGCGTACGAGTCGGACATCGCCCGGCGCGAGCGCGAGGCGGATGCCGCTCGTGCGGACGCCGCGGCGAAGCAGGCCGAGGCGAACGCCATGCAGGCCCAGCTCGAGGCCGAGCGCCTGTCGCGCGAGCGAGCCGAGCATGAGTCGAACGCACAGCAGCTGCGCACCGAGGCCGAGGAGCGCCTGCGCAAGGCCGACGAGGTCGACCCCGACGTGTCGTCCGACACGGACGGCGACCGTGGCACGGCGGCCGCGACCGCTCGTGGACGACGACCGCCTCGCCGACCAGCAGGTACTCGCCGAGGGGACGGTGATGCCAGACGGTAGGGGTGCCCGGTTCGAGCAGGTACGAGAGGGACGCTTCCTGCCCGGCCACCTCGAGCA
>NZ_WJSP02000043.1 GCF_009720255.1 Agromyces humi
CTCGCCGATTCGCCGCATGTCCAACCCGAGCGCACCCCGCGCACCCCGCGCACCCCGCTACCGAAGGACATCCTGCATTGACCGCTGGCTCCGACCGCCCAGTCACCCTCACGATCCCCGTCCACCAGAACGTCGACCTGCGCCCTGACCGTGCGACCGCGGAGATCGAGATCGTCCTCGCTGGCCGGAAGGACCAGGATGAGCTCCTCGCCGAACTCGCCGGGCTCCACGACGCCCTCGAGGAGACCCTCGAAGGTGTCGGTTGGGAGCTGTTCGATCTCACTGAGGAGCGGAACCCCATTCGTGCCATCCCGGGCACCGCCCGGCTCGAGTTCATCGTCACCGGCACCGTCGAGGAGGTCGACCAGGCGCTCCGCGCCACCGGGTTCCTGGACTCCGGCGACCTCGTCGTCGACGACATCCTGAACGCCGCAGACGGGCAGCTGGACACCAACAGCCCGAAGCTCGGCACCACCATCGTCGAATGGTCGCTGCTGCTCGAAGCAACCCCGGAGCAGGACGTCCAGCGTGACGCGGTCCGCGCGGAGGCGATCGCGAAGGCGCAGAAGATCGCTGGCGCCTACCAGGGGATCGTCGGGGCGGGCGAGTTCCGGGTGACCGAGCTCGTCGAGCACGTCGCCGACGACGAGTCGCTGTCCCTCTCCGGCGAGGAAGCGCCTGCCCTGCTGGCGTCGCTGTTCACCCCGGTCGGGTTCGACCTGCTCGTCGACGTGACCCTCGAAGCGGCCGCCGCCCCGAGGCCGGCAGGGCCTGCAACGCTGGCTGCGGTCGAAGCGGACGCCGCCTGACAGCCGCGCCGGCGGACCTAGTCGATCAGGTCGTGCTCGAGGGCGTCGAGGACGAACGCGTCGAACTCCGCCTGCTCGGCGGCGGTTCGGCGCGTCTCACGCGGACGCCGCCGGAACAGGCGACGGAGCTTCCGGACCCACGGGTCGCCCGTGTCGTCGAAGTCATCGGTCAGCCCGGTGGACTGGAACATCGACAGGATCAGCAGCACCGCGAGCACCAGCAGCACCGGCACGAGCACGATGTCGAGCAGCGTCAATGGAGGTTCCTTCCGTCGGCACGACCATGCGCGGGGCCGCGAAAATCCTGCCACATCACAGGAATCTGTAGGCTCCGAACCGAATGAGTGCACCCGAAACCCACTACGACATCCTCGGCGTGCCCTCTGACGCCTCCGAACAGGACATCGTCTACGCCTACCGCACCCTCATCCGGAAGAACCACCCGGACATCGCCGGGGAGCAAGGCGCTGAGATCACCGCGAAGATCAACCATGCGTTCGACGTGCTCCGCGACCCGGTCTCACGCCGCGACTACGACCGGAAGATTGGCGCCGAGTGCGGGGTGCGGGAGCCCTCGCCCGGGCAAGCGCCAGCCCCATCATCGACGCCGTCGCCGCGGCGACCGGCGCGACCGCCGGTGCCGCCGCGCACGTTCCGGCAGCGGAACTTCCCGCCAGGCTCCTGGTTGAAGATTGCCACCGCGATCGGAGCGGTCGCCGCCGCCTGGGGGCTGCTCAACCTCATGATGTGGGTCCGGACTCTCGCCCACAGCAACCAGACCGTCGAGGTGTGGTCGAAGGACAGCGACATCGTCGTCGCGTTCTTCACCGGGTGTGCGCTCCTCGTCTGGATCGTCTTCGGCCGCCTCTTCCCGAAGTTCGCGCTGTACTGCTTCGCCGTGCCGTTGCTGTTCCTCGTCATCGGACTCTTCCGAAGCGACATCACCTGGGCGGGTATCGGGTTCACCGCCGTCATCGTCGCACTCCTGGCAAGCTCCCGAGCGCTCCTCCTGTCATGGCGGACCGCCGTCCGGTACACCGAAGGCGCGATCCTCTTCGATGAGCTCTACGACACCGTCCAGGCGTATGGCCGCGGCCCGTTCTTCGTCAAGGCCACCGAAGCGGACACCGCGATCGTCGAAGACCCCGAAGGTCGACTCCACCAGATCAAGGGGTGGGGCCGCGCCCGCGTCGACACCTGGGTCGTCCTCAACGACGACGACCTCATCGTCCACGTCGCCCCCTGGTACGTGCACAAAGCCTCCGACTGGCGGCACGCACGTGCCGACAAGGCCGCGGCAAAGTGACCGCGGTCGGGCTCATCTGGGCGCAATCTCTCGACGGGGTGATCGGCGCCGCCGGCGGCATGCCATGGCACGTCCCCGAAGACCTCGCCCACTTCCGTGACATCACCTCGGGCGCCCCCGTCATCATGGGGCGACGCACCTGGGAGTCCCTGCCGGCACGGTTCCGGCCGCTGCCCGGCCGGGACAACATCGTCGTCACCCGGCAGCAGGGGTGGGCATCCTCCGGGGCCGCCGCGGCGCGATCTCTGCCTGAAGCGCTCGCGCTCACCAGCCGCGCCGACCGGGCATGGGTGATCGGCGGCGGCCAGCTGTACAAGGAAGCCATCCCGTACGCCGACCGGCTCGAGGTCACCACCCTCGGCATCCTCACGGTCGCCAAAGGCGACACGTTCGCCCCGCCGGTCGATCGGACATGGCGGTGCTCGAGACAGAGCCCCGTTCATGGGTGGCTCATCTCGACGACCGGTGTCCCGTACCGGTTCACCAGCTGGACTCGCTGATCCCTGCGCCGCGCATGTGGCTCGCATGAGACTCACGCGCATCATCACCGGCCGGGTCGCCGGGATCCTCCCGTACGCCCACGTCGTCCACGGCTCCACGATCAAGCGCACCCTGTACGGCTTCACCACCGCCCACGTCGCAGCTCGCGCCGAACGGTGGGAGCGGTGGCCGGCCGAATACGTCGACCGCTGGTACTTCGCCGGCGACCGACTCGGCCGCTCGAAGTAACCCCGCGCATGGGGTCAGCATGACCCTCACGATGCCCGCGGAAACCCTCCGGCTCACCGCCGAACAGCACGACGCCGTCGAGATGTACATGCGAGGTGAGAACTTCAGCATCAGGGCTCTCGCGGGCACGGGAAAGACGACCTCGCTCCGCGCCATCGCCGGCATGCACCCGAATCGACGCGGCCTCTATCTGGCCTTCAACAAGTCGGTGCAGCGCGACGCCGAGCGCCGGTTTCAGGGCGTGAACGTCACCTGCCGCACCGCGCACGCCCTCGCCTACCCGGCCTACGGCCGGCCCCGCCAGCCGCGACTCGGCCTCCGGATGAGCAACACCGACCGCGCGAAGCTCCTCGACATGCCCCGCATCGACATCCCCGGGTACGGCCGCGTCCACAAGTTCGCGCCCGCCACCTTCATGAAGGTTGTCATCTCCACCGTCGACAGGTACGCCACCGTCGCCGCACCCGAGATCAGCGCAGACCTCGTCACGATCCCCGACAAGATCGCCGTCAAGTTCGACCTCACCGAGACGATCGACAAGAAGATCGGGTCCGACCAGGTCGAACGAGACATGGCGCTCGAGGCGGAGGAGAAGGCCGCCGGGCTCTTCGTCGAGAAGGTGGTCGAGTGGGCGAAGATCGTCTGGGACGACATCGTCGACCTCGACGGGAAGCTCCCGGTCAGCCACCAGCATTACCTCAAGATGTTCGCGTTGGCGAAGCCGCAGCTGGGGTTCGAGTACATCCTCTTCGACGAGGCTCAGGACGCCGACGAACTCATGCTCGATGTCGTCAAGAGCCAGCAGAACACCCAGCTCATCGCTGTCGGCGACGAGAACCAGGCGATCTACGGCTGGCGGAATGCGGTCAACGCGCTCGACAAGATCGAGGGGCCCAGCACCACGCTGACCCAGTCGTTCCGGTTCGGCCAGGAGATCGCCGACTTCGCAAACGCGTACCTGGAGGTGCTCGGCTCGGAGCTCCGAGTCCAGGGCACCCCCGGCAAGCGGTCGTCCGTCTTTACCGACCACCACTCCTACCGGGTTCCGAACGCGATCATCTGCCGCTCGAATAGCGGCGCGATGCTGGAAATCCTCGAGAACCTCAAGGCGGGCCGATCGGTCGGCATCGTCGGCGAGCGGAAGGCTGAGGAGCTTCGCGGGCTCGCGCAGGCAGCCGTTGATCTCTCGGTCCGCGGGTGGACGAACCACCCGGACATCGTCGCAACTGGCTTCACGAAGTGGCCCGACATCGTCGCCGCTGCCCAGCAGGAAGTGGACGACGGCGACCCGTCCGAGCTGCTCATGATGATCTCGCTCATCGAGAAGACCGGGGCGGAGAACATCATCGCCGCCGTGGATTCCTGTGTCCCGCTGGACCAGGCCGAGGTTGCCGTCGGCACCGCCCACGTCAGCAAGGGTGCGGAATGGCATCACGTCAGGATCGGCAAGGATTTCCGCGAGCCAGGCATCGACCCCGAGACGGGACTTCAGAAGTCCATCCGCCGGGAAGAGCTTCGCCTGCTCTACGTCGCCGTCACCCGCGCGCAGCGACACCTCGACGCCTTGAACGTCGCCTGGATCCTCGACTACGCCGGAGAGGTCATCGACTGATGCTCGGAGAGGCGATCGCCACCCACGCCGACCCCGCGATCGCCGCCGAACGCGCCCGATGCGCCGCCATCGTCGAGTCTTTGTCCTTGTCGCTGGCGGTGGTGTCGGAACTGGATGCCGTCTGTTCGGTGTGCGGCGCCGGTGCCGGGAAGCGGTGCTACGGGTGGGCGCACCTTCCATCGGGGCATCATCCGTCGCGTCGGTGGCGGGCGGTGGCTGCTCGAGCTGAGGTGCTGGCTGCCGATTCCCTCGCTGCGATCCGCGACGGTGGAAGCTCGACGTGACCCTCGGAGTGGCCGTTCCCCATCGACGACCCAGTCCCGATACGCTTCGGCTCGTGCCCCGTCATCGCACCGCTGTCACGCTTGCACTCCTCGTCGCCGTCTCCTTCACCGGGTGCGCCCCGCTGGCGTCTGGCCAGAGGAACACGATCGACGGTGACGCGAACGCCTGCGCTGTGTTCTCTGCTGCGATCGAGAAGATCGGCGCCGAGGTGACCGACCCGGCGAACCTCTCCGAGGGGCAAGCTGATTCGTTCAGCGAGCTCTCGCGCGCAGCGAACATGGCCGGTCGTGCCGGCGCTTTCGAAGGGAGCGGCGGGGGAGCGGAGTCCGCCGACCTGGTTGCAGCGTCACGTGCGTTGGCTGCAGCCGATTCGGTTGGCGCGGCCGCGGTGAACGACAGCGTGACCGACAAGGACCGGACGGCGTCGGCCGCGGCCGACGTGGCCGCCAAGGTCCCGGCTGTCGTCGCGGCATGTGAGGCGGCCGGGTATCCGATGACGGCCACGACCCTCACGTTCCCGGATCCCTCCTCGTCTCAGCCGGCCGAGCTCGTCGCGGATCCCGGCCAGCTGATCCCGGACGGGTTTGAGGACACCGGCATGGGTGTCGCGTACCGGTTCGTCGACGACCCGCAATGCGATGTCCTCACGTGCGTGCAGGTGGAGCTCGTCGCCTACGACGACTGCCCGACGTCCGTGTACGTGCAGGGGAACACCGTCGACGACGCGGGTACGGTCTACGGGCTCACGAACGACCTTCTCGGCCCGATCCGGTCCGGGGAACGTGCGATCGCGACCCTCACGATCACCGAGTCAGCGGCGACCGGAGTGGAGCTGAACGAGTTCTCCTGCCTCTGAGCCGGCGGCCGCGCATGGATACTACGACAAGCAGAAGGAGCATCCATGACCTTGACCATCGACCGCCCGGGCACGGAGACCGTTGACGCACCGGCGCCAGCGGACGCGATCGTCCTCCCGTACTCGCAGGCCCTCCTCGACGGCCTGTTCGCGGTGGCGCTGCACACGAAGGCGGATGTCACCCCGTCCCTCGGGGCGGTGGAGGTGTCCGGGCGGTACTTCACCGCGACGAACCGTTACACCATCGGCCGGTTCGAGCACACCACCCCAGCCGAGTGGGTGACGCTGCACGGGGCTGACGCGGGCACCCAGGGCACAGGCTCCGGCGCAACTCCGGACGAGCGTGCCGTCCTCATCCCGCGGAAGGTCGCCGATGAGCTGGTGAAGCTCACCGCCAAGAAGCTCGAGATCGTCGACCCGTCACGCCTCAGCAGCTGGGATGGCAGCCTCAGCACCGTCGCCTACTCGGTCGCGTTCACCCCGACGAACGTCACCGTCCGCTGGGGTGTCGCCGGCGCCGTTCTCACGTCCATCGACTTCGACGCGGTCGACAGCCGGTTCCCGCCGGTCGCCCGACTCTTCCCGGACGACGGCCAGTGGTTCGACGCGCCGGCCGGGTACACGCCGAACCTGTTGACCCTGTTTGCCCGCGGTGCTGAGCGGGTCAACGACAGCAAGCTCGACCCGATGCACCTGCACGGGACAGTGGAGGAGCCGCCGTCGTGGTCGCCGACCGAGCCGGAGAAGCACGGGCCCACTATCGTCTCGTTCGGCCCCGACAAGGACGCCGCCCACGGGTTCCGATTCCGCGGGCTGCTGATGCCGCACATCAAGCCGCGACGCTGACCTGACTCGCCGGGACACCCCGTCACTTCGTGTGGCGGGGTGCTTCTGCCGCGCATGTCATCAATGTGAAGAACACCACCTTGGCGCCGGCGAAGCCGACGCTTCCCGACGTCAACTCTGCCCTCGCCGCCGAATGGCATCCCACCCTGAACGGGACGCTTGACGTCGCGTCGATCCTGCCGATGTCCGGCCGGAAGGTGTGGTGGCTGTGCGGCCGCGGCCACACATGGGAGGCGAAGGTGTCCCGCCGTTCGCAAGGGTCCGGCTGCCCGGTGTGCGCGGGCAAGCAGGTCCTCCCCGGCGTGAACGACCTCGCCACCCGGTTCCCCAGGGTCGCCGCGGAATGGCATCACGAACGGAACGGCACCCTGACCGCGTCCGAGGTGTTCCCGATGTCGAAGAAGACCGCCTGGTGGCAGTGCGGTCACGACCACGAGTGGGAAGCTGCGATCGCTGACCGCACCGGCGGTGCCGGCTGCCCCGTCTGCGCGGGCCGCCGGGTCGTCGCAGGCGTGAACGACCTCGGCACCTCGCACCCCGAGATCGCTGTGCAGTGGAACACCGAGCGGAACCGTGGCCTCACACCGCAGATGGTGACCGCAGGGTCCGGCCGGTACGTGCACTGGATCTGCGCCGACGGGCACACCTGGGAAGCGGTCGTCATCTCCCGCACACTCGGGTCCGGCTGCCCCGCCTGCGCCGGATACTGCGCGAAACCCGGTGTGGACGACATCTCCACCACGCACCCGGGAATCGCCGCGCAATGGCATCACCAGCGGAACCGGCTCATCCAACTCGAGACGGTCAAGCCGACATCGAAACGGAACGTCTGGTGGAAGTGCCGCGAAGCCGGCCATGAGTGGAAGGCACCCGTTGTGTCCCGCACCCGTGCGAACCCGGGTTGCTTCATGTGTGAGGCCGGGCTCGACTGACACCGCGCATGGTGGTCCAGACGAGACGCGCCGACCGGCGCCCGCCGGAAAGGCACCCATGACGAACCTGCTGCAGCAGCTCGAAGACGCTGAACACCGCGCCGCCGAGACCAACAACCACGGAACCGCGAACCACCTCGCGAGCGTCCGCACTGGGTTCATCAACGGCGCCGTCACCGCCTTCGGCGCACGGGTCGCGTTGGAAGCCGCCCGTGAGGGGGACGACCCGGCGCCAGCCGGCCCGGAAGCGCTTGTGGGCCGCCGGGTCCGATGGACTCACGGCGACAGCACCCTCGTCGGCGAAGCCACCCGGTACGACCCGGACGACGACGAGCTCTTCCTGGTCGTCGACGGGCTGATGCACGCACACGTGTGGGTGCCCGCGGAAGGCTGCACCGCCGTCGATGGCTAGTGCCGGCCACCACGCCGCCAGAGCAGGCGTCGACTGCGACGGCTGCATCGGCGAGGCGCTCCTCGCAATCGGGTTCTACTCGAGCGCCAATGCGACCCTCCCGAACGACCAAGTCTCGAGGTTCCGGGACGCACTCGACACGGAGGTGTGGCGGTGCCCGAAATCCACGGCTGCCGCGGAGGTGCCATCGTAGGGACATGGAGCTGAACGAGGACGTCGCACGGCAAATCTTCGAGACCACCACCGGCATCGACGTAGCCGACACCGAAACCGTCATGCACCTCTTCGCGCTCGAGATAGTCCACGCCGGCTGGCGGAACGGACCGATCGAAGACGTCCACGCCGACCCGGCAAGCCCGCTCACCGACGGTGTCATGCTGCGGTTGAACACGTTCCTGAGCTCCGTCGCGTTGGAGGTGACCGACGGTTGGCTCGAGGGCATCGGCGACTTGCAGTCGCTGACGGTCGATGAGCTCGACGCGCTCCTGGTCGACCTCGAAGAAGCACTCCTCGACCGCGAGCTCGTCCTACCGATCGGCGGGAGTATCGTCGACGTCTCAGGCGCCGAAGCCGAAGAAGTGCAAGGCCGCCTCCTCGACGTGCTCGGCGCCACACACGAGGTCGCCGAGAAGCACAGCGCCCTTACCGCCGTGCTCATCCGAGCCGCAACCGCCCCGCGGTACTGGTGGGGCGGACCGGAATGGCCGGCGAAAGCCGACCGTTTCGTCGACGTGCTCGGCCAGCCTGAAGACCCGCACTGGGACAGGGTCCGACACATCCTCGACGGCGAAGTTCCCGCGGAAGTCCGCGACCACGAATGCCTGCGAGACGCACTCCAGAACCACCCGTGGACGCTGTCGACCGCCGCATGTGAGTGGATGGTGAGCGCGTCGATCGAGTACGTAAGGCCTGAACGGGACTAAGCGTCGTCGATTTGCCTTCGGGGACTCGTCGGTGGCTTGACGCGTTGAGGAAGCAGCCAGTCGGCCCTTGCACGTCCGATATCCGTGGTCAACGGATCGGTCGCCGTAATCACCAGGTCAGAGAATCCGAGGACTCTCATGACTGCCACCACGTTCTCCAACCTTGCCGAACCCTCGCCGTGTTCGATCGACCTGAGCGTGGCCCTAGTGATGCCGGCGCGGTCTGCGACCATCTGCGCCGTCAGTTCGCGCACCTTCCGCCACCTGGTGATGTTCGCACCGAGGGCCTCCAAGTCCGCCCTCAGTAGTCGCGTCTGCGTTGCCATCCAGCTTCCGTTCTGATAGCTATAGGGCTCTTTGTGACCCGTAATGGTCACTATAGCTACCAAGCGAACCGCCGGACAGAAGCTGTCCTCACGTAGGAAAAGCCGTAGCGCATCGGGCCCTTTCCCGCGCATGTCATCTCTGCAAACCACTGAAGAGATGACACGAAACGGACGCGCCTGTGACCACGCTCACCCTTGCCCGCACTGCCCTCGACGCCCTGAAGACGCTCCGCGAGCTCGACGGCGCCACGCCCACCGCTGAGCAGCGCGCGACGCTGATCAAGTGGCCCGGATGGGGCCCGCTCGCCCCGGCGTTCGCGAACACGCCGGACGGCGGCTGGGCGGGCATCGCTGAGGAGATCGACACGCTTGTCGACGACCGCGGCCGCAACGCCGCCGCAGACGTCATCGACACGAGCTTCTACACCGGCGCGGACGTCGCCGGCGCGGTCTTCGACATCCTCCGCCAGTCAGGGTTTAAGGGCGGGCGGATCCTCGAGCCCGGCTGCGGCTCCGGCAACTTCATGTCCCACGCGCCCGCCGACCTCAGCCCGATCAGCTGGACTGGTGTGGAGATCGACCCGACCGCCGCAGCGTTCGCCCGCGCGCTCCACCCGGACGCCGACATCATCGCGAAGCCGCTGCAGAAGACCGTCTTCCGCTCGAACAGCTTCGACGCCGTCGTGGGCAACGTGCCCTTCGCGAAGGGCTCCGTCTACACCGACGACACCGATCCTGCCAGCGCCAGCAGCTCGCTTCACGAATACTTCATCCTCCGCGGCCTCGACGCTGTAAAGCGCGGCGGATACGTCGCGGTCGTGACCAGTCGCCACATCCTCGACTCCGTCGACGGCCTGCAGCGCATCTCCGAGCACGGCGCGCTCGTCGGCGCGATCCGGCTTCCGTCGAACACGTTCGATGGCACTTCCGTGGTCGCGGACATCCTCGTCTTCCGCAAGCACGGGGGAGACGCTGTGAAGGGCTGGGAAGCCCCGTACGAGGAGATCCAGACCCCGAACTACTACGGCGGCTACTCGACGACCCGTCGGCCGCTGAAGCACAACGTCGTCACCGGCGACTTCGACGTGAACGTGTCCGCGTACTTCGGCCAGCACCCAGAGCATGTCGCCGGCACGCTGGAAGCGACCGGCTACCAGATGGCCCCGCTCCGCGTGGTCACCGACGACATCCCCGCGGCGATCGCCCGCGCCACCGCCGCCCTCGCCCCCGCCATCGTCCCCATGACTGCCGAGCCGGCCCTCAGCCTCGACGATGTCGTGCTCGCCGACGAGGACGGCCGCAAGGAGGGTTCGTACCACCTGATCGACGGCGGCCTCGCGCAGGTCGTCGGCGGCAAGCTCACCGCGATCCGGAACAGCGCGGAACTCCGCGCGCTCATCCCGCTCCGCGACGCCGCGGTCCGGCTCATCGAGCTCGAATCGAACCCCGACCTGTCCGACGACGCGATCGCGCCGACCCGCGCTGAGGCGATGAGCCTCTACGACTCCTACGTCCGGAAGTACGGCGCGCTGAACCGCGGCACGAAGAGCGAAGGGAAGATCGACCCCGACACTGACGAGCCGTCGTATATTTGGCGCCGTCCGACCATGGGCGGTTTCCGGAAGGACCCCGACTACGTCAAGGTGATGGCACTGGAGTACTTCGACCAGGACACCGGCACCGCCGAGCCCGCACCGATCCTCCTCCGCCGCGTCGGCTCCCGTCCCGCCCCAGCGACCAGCGCCGAGACCGCTGAGGAGGCGCTGTCCATCTGCCTCGGCGAGACCGGACGGGTGAACCTCCGCCGCGTCGCAGAACTCCTCGGCGTCTCCGTCCTGCAGGTCACCGGGATGCTCGGAGATCTCGTCTTCACCGACCCCGCCAACGGTCAGACCGTCACCGCCCGCGACTACCTCACCGGGAATGTCCGCGAGAAGCTTGCGATCGCGCGCCGCGCCGCCGAACGCGACCCGCAGACGTTCACCCGCAACGTCACCGCCCTCGAAGAGGTCATGCCCGCCGACCTGGGCCCGCTGGAGATCAGCGTGCAGCTCGGCGCCCCGTGGATCAGCACCGACATCGTCGTCGACTTCACCCGCGACGTGTTCGGCCGCCAAGCCCGCGTCGAGCGCACCGACGCGGTCGCGTATTGGGAAGTCGAAGGCGGGTACACCCGCGAGGCGCAGCTCGCGTACGGCACGAACCGCATGGACCCGACGAAGCTGCTGGAGTACGGCCTGAACGGGAAGGCACCGATCGTCACCGACGAAATCAGCGTCGGCTACGGCCAGTCCCGCCGGGTGAAGAACCAGCAGGAGACGCTCGCCGCTGAGGAGAAGCTTCGCGCCATCCAGGAGCGCTTCGCGATCTGGGTGTGGGAGGACGAAACCCGCGCGGACAAGCTGATCCGCGAGTACAACCGCCGGTTCAACTCCCACGTCGTTCGCCGCGGCGACGGCTCCTACCTGACCTTCCCCGGCATGGACGAGTCCGTCAGCCTGTGGTCGTGGCAGCGTGACGCGGTCGACCGGGTCATCTCCTCCGAGCGCGTCCTGATCGGCCACCCAGTCGGATCGGGGAAGACTCGTAGCATCGTGTCGTCGGCACTCACCTTTCGCCGGATGGGGCTCGCACGCAAGCCCCTCATCGTCGTCCCGAACCACCTGCTCGACCAGATCTCCCGGGAAGCGCAGCAGACGTACCCGACGGCGAAGTTCCTGATCGCGTCGAAGGAAGACCTGGCGAAGAACTCCCGCCGCTTGTTCGCCGCCCGCTGCGCGACCGGCGACTGGGACGCGGTCGTGATGACCCAGCAGGCGTTCACCTCCATCGGTGTCGACCCGACCACTGAGGAGATGTGGCTTGAGGCGCAGAAGGCGGACCTCCGAGCGCACCTGATGGACCAGGGCGGCACCCGCGCGGGCGCCAAGCGGGTCGCGTCGCAGATCCGCACGTTCGAGTCGAAGATCGCCGCGCTCCGCTCGAACACCGGCGACCCGGACGGCATCACGTTCGAACAGCTCGGCGTCGACCACGTGTCCGTCGATGAGGCGCACGGCTACCGCCGCCTGTCGCTTGGCCCGGTCCGCGCTGAAGGGTTCTCCCTCGGATCGTCGAAGCGTGCCACTGACCTGCTCCTGAAGATCGAGACGTTGGCGGAGCGGAAGCCGGGAATGCCGATCGTCGCCCTGTACACGGGCACGCCCTGGTCCAACACGTTGGCTGAGACGTTCGTCTGGCAGAAGTACTTGCAACCGCGCCGTCTGGAAGAGGCCGGCGTCGCCCAGTTCGACCCGTGGGCGGCCGTGTTCGTGAAGTACGAAACCCGCGTCGAGGTCGCCCCGGACGGCGGTTCGTTCCGTCTGTACCGCCGCCCCGCCGCCATGCAGAACGTCCCCGAGCTGCGCCTGATGCTCGCCGAGGTCGCTGACCTCCTCACCGCCGACGAGATCGGTCTCGAGCGCCCCGACGCGACCTGGCACAACGTCGTCGTCCAGCAGGGCGAGCAGCAGCGGGCATTCGTGAAGAACCTCGCCGACCGCGCCGACGACATCCGCAACAGCCAGAAGCGCGACATCGGCGGTGTCGAAGACAACATGCTGATGGTCTGCAACGACGGCCGCCGCGTCGCACTCGACCCTGAGCTCGTCGGGATCGTCGAGAAGTCCGCTGCGATCGCCGCGGCCGCCGACAGCATCGCCGAGAACTACGAGGCCGGCAAGGACCGCATCTACGGCAACTCGCCGGTCCCCGGGTCGTTCCAGCTGGTCCTCTGCGACATCGGCACCCCGAACGGCCGTGACGGGCAGACCTACGGCCGCCTCCGCAGTGAACTCGTCGCCCGCGGCGTCCCCGCCGAGCGGATCCGCTTCATCCACGAGGTGAACACCGACAAGGCCCGTGCACACCTGTTCTCCCTCTGCCGTGAAGGCGCCGTGTCGGTGCTGATCGGCTCGACGGAGAAGGTCGGTGTCGGCACGAACATCCAGACCCGCCTCGCCGCGCTCCACCACCTCGACGCCCCGTGGCGCCCCTCGGACATCGAGCAGCGGGAAGGTCGGGCCCTCCGCCCGGGCAACCGGAACGCGCACGTGGACATCTTCCGGTTCGTCACGGAAGGCTCGTTCGCGAGCTACATGTGGCAGGCGCTGGAGCGGAAGGCTCGCTTCATCGGCCAGATGTACGTCTCCTCCGGCACCATCCGCGAGATCGAGGACGTCTCGGACGCCGTCCTGAACTACGCCGAGGTGAAGGCCCTCGCCGCCGGCAACCCCGAACTTCTCCGCCAGGCTGAGCTCGCATCCGAGGTGAAGCGCCTCCGCACCCTCCGCGCGGTGTGGCTGCAGTCCATCAACCGTCTGAACGGTGACGCGAAGCGCCTCCGCGCCGACGCCGCCGGACTCCGGTCGAAGGCCACCGCCACCCGCGAGGCCCTTGAAGTCGTCACCGAGCAGACGCCCGCCGACCTGGACCGCGTCCACCGGTTCGCCGAGCAGCTGAAGGCCGGCGAGGACTGGCTCCGCACGAACTACCGCGGCCTGACCATCCGCATCTCCCACGGCCACGAGTACGACAACGGGTCCGTGAAGGTGAAGGTCGGCGTCGGCTACCGCGACGCGAAGGAGCTGATCTACAACCGCGGGCACCTCCGGTTCACCGTCGACCACCTCGCGGAGCAGATCGCCGCTGACATCGACGGGTGGGTCGACGCTGCCAGCCAGGAGATCAACTCGGCACTGCGGAGCGCCGACCGGTACGACGCCGACGCCGCCCGCTGCGACGAGCTGGTGGGCGCGTCAGTGTTCGACAAGTCCGCCGAGCTGGCCGCCGCCGAACTCGACCTCGCAGCGATCGAAGCTGCGATCACCGCTGAAGCGGAGGAGCGGCTGTCCGGCGAGGTGAAGCCGGAGCTGGTCGCCGCGTGACGCCGCGCGCGGGCGTCCCGGGAGACCTGGGCGCCCGCGCATGGATGTGTCATGAAGCAGACCGAGACCACTATCGACCTTCCTGCCATCGAGGGCACGAATATGAACGGTGAAGGCGTCATCGTCGGATGGCAGACGCCGGAGCAGGCCCGACGGAACTTCGCGTCGACGATGGTGTGGGACCCGAACCGGTTCTCCCGCTCCACGTCCTGGCACATCGGCGACGGCGTGTGGATCAGCCGCTGCAACGACGAGCGCTGCGACGCGTACGTGCTCCACTGGGGCACCCTGCCCGCGCACGCGCACCAGATCGGCATCGGCAATCACGAGGTGGAGGTGCACGGCTCGAAGGTTGCTGGCATCAACGTCGGCCTGCTGCCCTAGCCATCCGCGCATGAATGCTCTGTGAGGCACGACACGCACACTGACTAAGAGAGGAACCACCATGCCCGAGGCAGCCAACACCACTCCAGCCGAGACGATCTCGATGCTCCCGTACCGGATCCGCGTGAACGGGTCGACCGTCGCCGCGTTCGACAACCCGCATGCCGCAGCCGCGCACCTGGTCACCCTCGTCGGCCCGGACAAGCCCGCCGCCGGGCTCGTCTGGTCGTCGGACCCGATTTGATGGCCGTCCTGCAGGCGCCGACCGGGGAGGTCGGCCACGCGAACGAGCTGACCGCCCTTCCGGACGGGTCCGTCGTCGTCCTGTGGGCTGACGAGGAGTGGTTCGCGGACACCGATATCTACTCGAACTTCGCGGGTCGCTGGCGGCTGCAGAACCCCGAGGATCCCGACCTCGACGGCCGCACCTACGACGCGACCGACCTGTGGGTCGTCGCGACGGTCCGCGACCACCGCAA
This sequence comes from Agromyces humi, assembly GCF_009720255.1. GTDB lineage: Bacteria > Actinomycetota > Actinomycetes > Actinomycetales > Microbacteriaceae > Agromyces > Agromyces humi. The sequence continues at coordinate 14,825 of NZ_WJSP02000043.1, forward strand.
CATCGCGGTCGTCTGGAACCCGGACCAGCCGTCACCGCAGATCACCGACCCGGCCGAGCTCGACGCCCTCCCCGGAGACGCGATCGTCGTGGAGGTCGACAAGGACGGCTACCCGACGCCGCACCGGAAGATGGGCGGGTGGGTGAACATGGACAGCGACCTCGGCGACCCCGGACTCCGACCAGTGACGCCGGCCGACCTGCTCTGCTGGGCGGCCGAGACTGGCAGCACCGTCCACCACGGGTGGCAGTGGGAACCTGCCGCCTGACGCTACGATCTCGGCATGACGACCGCTCCCACCGAGGACACCAAACCGCGCGAGCTGACCGCCATCGAGCGCCGCCCGGCGCTTCTGCCCGCAGCGATCGGCGCAGTCACCGCGCTCAGCGCGCTCGGGGCGTGGCCGTACGAGTACTACGAGATCGTCCGGATCAGCGTCTGCGTGATCAGCGCCCTCGTCGCGGTGTGCGCCCTGTCCGGCTCGAAGGACTTCAGCACCTCTCCGGGGTCGCAGAAGACCGCCATCGTGCTGTCGGCAGCGTCGGCGCTGTTCTGGTTCGCGGCCGGATGGTGGGAGCTCCCTCGAACGACCTGGATGGTGTTCGACGTCATCACCGCCGTTCTGCTCGTGATCGCCGGCACCACCGCCGGGCCGTTCGTCGGGACGAAGACGAAGCCATGGGCGTACTACGCCTGGGGCGCCGTCGCTCTCGCCATCGTCATCGGCACCGTGTTGAACGCCAGCTCGACGGACGGATGCCAGGAGTACGAACGCGACAGCCGATCGGTCACCTGCGTCGGCTGACCGCTGCTGCCGCGCATGTTCGCGGCATGACGAACGAGTACACGAAGAAGATCACGGTCGAAGGCGAACTCTCCGACGGCACCCTGTTCACCGCGCGGATGAACTTCCACGACTACACCGTGGTGTCGATGGCCGGGAACCGCAGCCTGCTCGACTCGGCGCTCGGCGCGATGCACGAGTCGCTGATGCACGATGAGTTCTTCGGCCACCCCTGCGAAGGATGCGACGACGCGCCCGCCGTCGACGAGGACGGGCTGTGCGCGAGCTGCGGCGCGGACGACGACGACGACGACGACGACGAGTCGTAGGCGATCCGACCGCCCCAGCCTGTCGCCGGCACCTCGTCGGCCGCGCATGTATGTGGCATGACGAAGACCGAAACCACCATCGCCGACCAGTTCACCGACGAGCAGTACGCCCGCTTCGGGAAGCTGGTGCTGATCAGCCTCGTCGCCAGCGAGGAGAACAGCTCCAGCGACCTCATCGACAGCTACGGCCTGTTCCAGGAGTCGGTCTTCGGGACCGACCCGATCATCCCCTTCGACGAGACCGAGGAGGAGGTCCGCGCCCAGTGGCGCGAGCTCGCCGACCGGTACGGCATCGAACACGACGGCTGAGCCGCCCCCAGCCGGCCGGAACCATCCCCGGCCGGCTGGGCCCTCCCCGCGCATGTATGTGTCATGGAGAAGGAACTGATCACGGCTGTCACGCCGGACACATTGAAGGACATCCCCGAGGACAAGCTCGCCCGGTTCGGGTTCCTCGTCGCTGTCGCGCTCGGCGCGAACGATGAGGGCGGAGCCGACCTGGTCGGCACCATCAACACGATCGCCGACACCATCCTCGGCATGAGGGTCGGCAACCTCACCGACGACGAGCTCAACGCGTACCGGGAGCTCGCTGACCTGAACGGTGTCAGCCACGACGGCTCGGGAGGCTGGTAACCATGGCCAACCCCACCGAGCAGGAGTACACGGTCATCGGCGTGTGGGTGAACGACACCCCCGTCTCCGTCGGCGTCGTCGCCGGAACCCACCAGGTGGACGGCGGCAACGACCTGGACGACATCGACGGCAGCCAGGGCCCGTGGGCGCTGACCGTCACGGCAGCCGACCCGTTCACCGCCGAGGACATCGCGATCGTCGCGATGGCCGAAGACATCGAAGACTAACTTCCTCGCGGGCGGCCGGACACTCCGGCCGCCTGCACCCAAGCAGAAGGAGAACCAAGATGGTCCAGCTGTATCGCCAGGGAGGGTACGACCTGTGATCGACATCCTCGCCAGCATCGGCGCTGTCCTCATGTTCATCGTCGTGATGGGGCTCGGCGTGCTCGGCATCCTCGTCGTCGCCATCGGATTCCTGGTCGCAGTCGCCGCGACCGCGCTCACGATCCTCGGCTACGTCAAGGCGCGAAAGGTCGCGAGCCGGCCGGCCGTCTGATGTAGCCGGAGCCCCGATGGGCCGTCCGGAATCTGATCCAACCTGCTCGCCGCATGTCCACCGGGTGTCCCTCGCGCCCACCCGGAGACCTGTCGTATGCACCTCACCGTCCGCCGCACCGGC
>NZ_WJSP02000430.1 GCF_009720255.1 Agromyces humi
GGGGCCCGACCTCGATGCGGCCGAGCGTCTCGTCGGCGTGGACGAGGTCCACCGACTCCGCCGGCTCGCCGGCCACGTCGCCGACGATGCCCGCGGGCGATTCGGCGAGCCCGCCGTCCGCACCGACCAGCCGGATCCGGACCCACGAGGCGTCCAGCCCGTCGCGCACGCCGGCGGCCAGGTGGGCGAGCAGGTCGCGGGGGTCGCCCGCCTGCTCGAGGCGAGCACCGAGTTCGCTGAGCATGCCGAACTGCCGCTCGCGATCGCCGAACAGGGCACGATGGAGCCGGCGCTGCATCCAGCTGCGTGCCGGCAGCAGCACGACCGCCAGGATCGTCGTGAGCAGGATCGCCGGCACGGTCCTGAGCGGTGGCGTGAGCAGCAGGGCGGGTGTGGCGACCCCCGCGGCGTACACGACCGTGATGAGCAGGTTCGACGAGCGCTCGACGAGCGCACCGCGATCGCCCGGCCCGATGTCGAACGCGCCGTACCGGAGGATGCCGTGGATCGCCGCCACCGGGATGGCGATCATCGAGGCGTACACCAGGAACTCGACGCCCACGAGGCCCGGCACGAACGTCCACAGCACGAACGCCACCATCGCCGAGGCGACCGCCAGGGCCATGACCCGGGTGCTCGCCCGCACCTCGGGCGACCCGAAGAGCGCACGGGAGGCGAGTACCGTGACGCCCAGCGCGACGGCCGCCCAGGACTGGACGACGAGGTACTGCACTGCCGGGGCCGCCCACTCGAGCCCCGGCACGACGTACGGATTGGGGATCGCCTCGCCGCTGATGCCGATGAACGGCGACATCACGACGTGCGGAGTCGTGAGCAGGGTGAGCGGGCCCGCGAGCACCGGGAGCCAGAGGAAGACGACCGCGATCCGCTGCCACCGGTGTTCCGGGACGCCGTCGGGGAAGGTCGCGAAGACGATGAGCAGCGTCGACGTCGCCACCGCATCGGCGGTCAGGTGGAGCACGTTGACGAGCGGGAACCACGGTTCGACGATGAGCGCGAGGTTCATGTGCACGAAGGTCTCGTACGCCGCGCCGACGAGCATCGCCGTCGATCCGAGCGCGATGAGCAGGGCGATGCGCGACGCGGACACCGTGAGCAGCCACATGCCGAACACGAACAGCGGCAGCGCGCCGAGCAGCGGCCAGGCGAGGCCGTGGTCCGAGCTGGCGTCGGGGTCGATGAAGCCGCGCACGACGACGACGTAGACCAGCGCGGCGACCCCGATCGGGCCGAGCGTCGCGAGGCACACCCACCTGCGGTCCACGCTCTTATCGTCCTCCTCCCGGGCGGCCGGCGGGAGAGGGGCATCCGCACCAGCCCTTGGGGGCTGGCCTCCATCACGTCGGCGGCGCGCCGCCACGCGGCATCCGGCCTGCTGCGTTCCCGCGGGGCCACCGCTCCGCGAAGGTCGGGGTCGAGCGGATGCCACGACGGCGCGCCGCACGAAACAGGGAGTGAAGCTCATGCGCAGGATCTACGCAGGCCTGGCCTGGACCATCGCGGGCGCGGTCGTCGTGCAGGCGGCCGCCATCGCCTTCGCGTTCGGCGGCATGCTCAACCTCGTGTCGGAGGGCGGCGTCGTCGACAAGGCGCTGCTGGAGAGCTTCCAGGCGGGAGGCGTCGGCGAGCTCGGATTCGCGATCCACGGGATCGTCGGCGCGGGCCTCATCCCGCTGCTCGCGATCGCGCTGCTGGTCGTCTCGCTGTTCGTGCGGGTACGCGGCGCGAAGCTCTGGGCGGCGATCACGCTCGGCCTCGTCGTGCTGCAGGTGACGCTCGGGTTCTCGATCGTCGGGGTGCCGCACCTCGGCCTCATCCACGGGGCCAACGCGCTGGCGGTCGTGGTCGCCGCGACGGTCGCCGCACTCCGGGTCCGACGTCCCGCAGCACCGGAGCGCGCCGAGGAGGCGACGACCGATGCCGTCGCGGCGTGAGCTCGTCCGCAGGCTCGCGGTCGGCATCGCGGTGACGACCGCGCTCGGCGCCGGCGCGCTCGCCTGGAGCTCCACGCTGCTCGGCGAGTACTCGGTGATGGACATGGGGGCGGGGCACGGCGAAACGGGCGACCACGGGCACGGCGGCCACGCGGAGCACGGCTCCGGCGGGCCCGGCGCGTCCGCGGCATCCGGAGCCGGCGGCTCGACCGGCACGGTTGAGGTGACCGCGTTGACGGCCGATCCCGACCGCCCGGCCGACGTGCGCGTCGAGCTCGTGGCCCGGCAGGAGTCGATCGACGTGCCGGGCGGCCGCACCGTCGCCGGGTACACCGTCAACGGCACCTCCCCCGGCCCCGAGATCCGCGCGAAGCAGGGCGACCTCGTCGAGGTCGTGTTCGTGAACGAATCGGTCGCCGCCGGCGCGACGCTGCACTGGCACGGCATCGACGTGCCGAACGCGGCCGACGGCGTCGCGGGCATCACGCAGGACGCGGTGCCGGTGGGCGGCCGCCACGTCTACCGGTTCGAGGCGTCGGATGCCGGGACGTACTGGTACCACTCGCACCAGGTCTCGCACGAGCAGGTCGTGGGCGGGCTCCTCGGCGCGGTCGTCATCGAGCCCGCCGGGCCGCCCGCCGTCGCGGCCGAGGCCGACGTCACGGCACTGCTGCACGTGTACGGCGGCGAGCACACCCTGAACGGGCGCGTCGAGGACGAACACGTCGCCGCGGCGCCCGGCTCCACCGTCCGCGTGCGCGTGATCAACAGCGACCAGGGCACCGCGTCCGTCTGGTCGGCGGCACCCTACCGCGTGCTCGCCGTCGACGGCCACGACATGAACGACCCCGGCGACGTGCGCGACCGACGGCTCCTCATCCCCGCAGGCGGGAGAGCGGATGTCGCGGTGCGCGCGCCCGCGACGGGCGAGGCCGTGCGCCTCGTGCCGTGCGGTGGGATGCCGCGACC